>NZ_CP177249.1:0-300000 GCF_046774455.1 Metamycoplasma buccale
AAAAAAAATGCTTTATACAAGTACTATTTATGAAAAAATATTGTTAATAACTTTTAATATCTAATTAAAAATTATAATTAATTTTAAGTAACTTTTTATATGATAAAAAAGTAAACTATAATAGTTCTATATGAAAATTGATGAAGAGTTACAGATTAATTTAAAAGTTAATAATTTGGCATTTAAAGATGATTTAAAAAATAATTTAAGTGATGAATATATGTATGAGCAATTTTTGTCTACTATTTCTATAGTTCATGAAGAAAATGAGACAATTTATTTATTAGTTCCAGAACCTATAATGCATTTTATTAAAAATACATATTCAGATCTTATAGAAAGAACTATTTGTAATATTTATACTAAAAAAGTGAATGTCATTTATATTACCGACATTGCTGAATTAAATGCTCTAAAACATACTTTTAAAATTGATAAAAAAAATATTAAAAAGTCAAATGTAAAAAATGACTTAACATTTGAAAAATATGCAGCTGGTAAATTTAATAATTTGGCTTTAAAAGCAGCTAAAACTATTTATACAAACGATCAAGTAATTTTTTCACCTTTATTCATTTATTCATCTAGTGGATTAGGGAAAACTCATTTATTACATGCCATTGGGAATGAACTTCTTAAAAAAGGACTAAATTGTTACTATGTTAATCCTGATTATTTAACAAGAAAACTTGTTGAGCAACTAAAAAATAAAAATCAAGAAGAAATTAATAAAATAGTTGATGAATTAACTAGTTATGATTGTTTGATGTTTGATGACGTTCAACAATATGGTAATAAAGAAAGTACTTTAAATGTTTTATTTAATATTGTTAATACATTAATGACTAATAAAAAACAAATTATTATAAGTGCTGATAAAAAACCTGATGACTTAGGCGGATTTGAAGAAAGATTTATCACGAGATTTAATTGTGGTTTAACAATAGAAATCCAGCAGCCCGACATTGATGATGTTATTAATATTTTAAAATTTAAGTTAAATGAAAATAATATAAATCCTGAATTATGGGAAGATGAAAGTCTAAGATTTATTGCAAGAAATTTTTCTAATTCAATTAGATCATTGGAAGGAGCAATCAACCGGATAAAATTGTTTAGTGCCGGAGACGATTATTTTACTTACGATTTACAAACAATGAAAATGATTTTTAAAAATGCCTCTCAAATTAAAGATAATATAAGCCCCGAAAGAATAATAGAAGCGGTAAGTAAATATTACAAAATTGATAAACGAAAAATCACTAGCAAAACTAGAAAAGAAGATATTGTGATGGCTAGAAGAATTTCAATGTGGTTAATTAAAGATAATTTTGATTATTCACTTGAAGAAATTGGAAAAATGTTTGGCAATCAATCACACTCAACAGTTATTGTTTCGATAAGGTGAATCGATAATAATATCAAGACTAATTCAACATTAAAACTAGCAATAGGGAAAGTAAAAGAAAATCTTAATAAAATACTATAGGAGAGTAAGAAAATGGAAATTACAATAAATAAATTAATTTTAGATGAAGCAATAGAAAGAGTAGCAAGAGCAGTCGATCAAAACCCTTTTATTCCAGCAATGAAAGGTGTATTAATTGAAGTAGAAGATAATAAAATAGCCTTTACT
This sequence comes from Metamycoplasma buccale, assembly GCF_046774455.1. Lineage (GTDB taxonomy): Bacteria > Bacillota_I > Bacilli_A > Mycoplasmatales > Metamycoplasmataceae > Metamycoplasma > Metamycoplasma buccale. The sequence continues at coordinate 1,637 of NZ_CP177249.1, forward strand.
GGATCAAATGGGGAAATTAGTATTAAACATACCATTGAAACAAGTATGGATGCCAAAATAATTACCCCTGGAAGAATCCTTATTGAAATGGGAATTTTTAGAAACATTATTAAAAAATTAGATGGTGACTTGAATTTAAAATCTGATGACAAAAATTTGTTTATTACTACCGAATACGATAAATATAATTTAAATCTTTATAGTCCACAAGATTTTCCTGCTATTAACTTCACAATTTATGGTGAAACATTAAAAATAAAATGAGATGATTTAAAGAAAATTGTTAGAAATGTTTCATTTGCTGCTTCAAATAATGAAATGTATTTAATTTTATGTTGTGTAAATATAGCTGCTAAAAATAAAAAATTATTTTTCAAAGCAACAGATAGATATCGTTATGCAGAAGAAGCAATGGATATTGATTCAGATGTAGAATTTAATGTTTCAATCTTAGCCAAAAATTTACGTGATCTACTTTCATTTGAATTTAAAGGCGAAGTGACTTTAAATATTTCTGAACATAAAATTGCTTTTGAAATTGATAATACTATTATTCAATCAAAGGTTATTGAACAAATTTATCAAGATGTATCAAAAATTATTCCAAAAGAGTTTGCCACTCATTTAATAATAGATAAAAAAGAGCTTAATAACTTACTTAACAAAGCTAGTGTAATAATTACAGAAAATTACAACAAAATTAGACTACATATTGATAATGAGTTTTTAACAATATCTTCAACTAGAGAAGAAATAGCAAATGCTGAAGTAAAAACAAAAAATTTTAAATATGATGGTGATGAATTAAAATTAACTATCAATAGTAAATATCTAAGAGAAGCTATTTCAGTATTTGATGATCAAATTTCACTTTTAATAACCAAAGATAAATTAAGAATTGTAGTTAAATCAGATTCTAATCAAAATAATATTCAATTATTTACTCCACAAAAAGGATTTTAATTATGGAAATAGAAATTTATGGAGAATTTATTAAATTAAGCCAGTTATTAAAAAAATTAGCATATGCTCCAACTGGGGGAAAAACAAAATTTTTTATTAACACTCACAAAATAACTATTAATGGCAATGTTCCTGAAGGTAGAAATTCTAAAATAAGAGTTGGCGATACTATTTGAATAGACGATAATGTTTATAAGATAATTGCTAAGAAAGAAAGTTAAAAAATCGTAATTTTTTGTAAAATATATAAGATATTAATTTCATAAAGGAGAAAATAATGCCAGGTAGAGATCAATTAACAGGTCAAAAAGCTCTAAGCGGTAACAAAAGATCACATGCTTTAAACACAAGTAAAAGAACATTTGATCTTAACCTACAAAAAGTTACAGTACTATTAGACAATGGTGCTAAAAAAACTGTTCGTGTAACTGCAAAAAATGCTAGAACTTTAAAAAAATATGGTTTAGTAGCTTAATTAACTTTATAATAATTTGCTTTGGAAATTTTATTTCCAAAGTTTTTTTAATACTATTTTTAAAAATTAGGTTATTGTTATAATAATAATTATGATTTTATTTGTAATAGCAGAAAAACTAGAAAGTGAAATGCTTCTTGCAAGAGTTAAAGTTTTAAAAGAAATAGTAATAGAAAATACTTATAACTCTTTTCAAAACATTTTACTATGTCAATATCAAGCTAAAAAATTTTATATTGCTCATATTGGAGTGGGTAAAGTTAATTCATCCATTATGCTTTCATACTGTTTAAATAATCTAAAAAATATTGATCTTATAATAAACTTAGGTGTTGTTGGTTCTATATCAAATTTAAAAATAGGAACCTCATATTCAATAAAAAATGCCTTTTATTATGATGTTGACTTAACTGTTTTACCTAATTATTCATTAGGAAAATTACCCTACATTGATAAATGTTTTAACTTAAGTGAATCAATTTTTGATGAAAAAATTGTAAATATTAGTAATCAATTTAAAGAAGCAAATATCTTAACTGCTGATAAATTTTTTACCAAAAATGATATAAATAAAATTAATGAAAATTTTTCAAATATTTCATTAGTAGATATGGAGTGTACTTCACTATTTCATGCTGCTAAGTTTTATAATATCCCCTTACTAAGTATTAAAACAGTCTCAGATAACTTAGGTACAAATAATTCTGCAAATCAATATAAAGAAAATTTAATGAAATGTAAAATAGAAATCATGGAAAATGCTTTAAAAATTTTAAAGGAGTTTAAATAATGAAATACATTGACATTCACACTCACCCTTTTAAAGAATATCATGTTAACCCTTTAGAAGTTGTGCATAATTGAAAAGAACAAAATATGGATAAAATGTTTATAGTTGGAACTAGCAAAGAAGATTCAATTGAACTTTTAGAATTGTGCTCTCATGAAAAATATTTATATCCAATAATTGGTATTCATCCTACTTTAGCTAATGGAAAAAGTGATGGTGATTTTTTAGAAAGCATTATTACAAAAGACGTGATAGGAATTGGCGAAATAGGTTTAGATTACCATTATGATGATTCACCAAGTAAAGAAATTCAAAAAGAAAGTTTTTTAGCACAATTAAGAGTTGCTAAAAAACATAATATTGTTGGAATGCTTCATTTAAGAGATTCACTTGATGATGCTTTTGATATTTTCACTTTAGATGAATTTAAAAACATAAACATTATTCTTCATTCATTTAGTGGTGATAGTAATTATGTAAAAAAGTGTTTGCCATATTCAAACATTTATTTTTCTATTTCTGGAATAGTAACATTTAAAAATGCTCAAAAAACAAAAGATGCTGTTAAAGAAATTCCTTTAGATAGAATTTTTTGTGAAACTGATAGCCCTTATTTAGCGCCTGTGCCAATGAGAGGAAAAGAAAACATTAGTCCTTATGTTATGTATACATATAGAGAAATAGCTAATTTAAAAAATGTAAGTGAAGAATTTCTTGTTAACCAAATAAGTAAAAACGTAAAGAAAGTGTTCAATATTTAATGAAAATTATTGCTAAGAAAAAATTTGGTCAAAACTTTTTAATTAACAAAGAAATTCAAAAAAAAATAATAGATATTGCTAATGTTTATAATGAAAAAGTCATTGAAATAGGACCAGGGTTGGGAGCATTGACTTTTTTAATGTTAGATAAAGTAAAATATTTAAAAGCCTATGAAATAGACAACCAAATTTATTCATTATTAAAGCAGAAAATTAAAAATCAAAATTTTGAAATTATAAATGAGAATTTTTTGAATGCGAAACTAAATGAAGAAAAAGAAATTGTAATTGTAGGAAATATTCCTTACAACATTACAAGTGATATTTTATTTAAATTAATTGAAAATCATAACTCTATAAAAAGAGCAATATTAATGGTACAAAAAGAAGTAGGAAATAGAATATGTGCTATACCCGGGACTAAAGAATATAGTAAATTGACTGTTAGTTTAAACTGCATAGCAAATTGTAAAAAAGAGTTAACAGTTCTTGCTAAAGAATTTGATCCAATTCCTAAAGTAGATTCAATGGTTGTATCTATAAATTTTGACAAGGAATTAGAATTTGATTTAATTAGTTTTTTAAATTTTATAAAGAAAATATTTCAATATAAAAGAAAGACTTTACTCAATAATATTAATCAATTTTATTCAAAAGAAAAAATTTTAAATTCATTAAATAAATTAAGCTTAAATATAAATATTCGCAGTGAAGAATTAGATATAACTACAATTAAAAATCTATATACGTTACTAGAAAATCATTAAAATCTTAAAATCACATTTTTATTATTTGTAGATTAAAATTAATATAATTTTCTATTATGAAAAATGAAAAACAGAAAACAAACAATAAAAGAATACCAATCATAACTTCAATAAAGGAATTTGAAAAACGATATAAAGCGATTTTTATTTTTGGTGTTTGTATACTATTAATTTTACTTGCGATTCAAATATATAATTTTAATTCGTCAGTAAAAAAAGCATATGAATATTTCAAGAAAAATCCTGATTTAATAAATAACTACGAATACCATCCTAGTGTACTTTCAATTATATGAAGAAGAACTATGTCTTTTACTATGATAAGTAATTGAATACTGGCAATTTCTCTTACTATTTTTCCTTTTTTTAGAAAATCACAAAGAATGCAAGCATTATTTTTTGCTACTGTTGTTTTTATAACAATAACTTTTATTATTTATTGATCCTTAATATCATGAACATTTAAGTGAAGAAAAAATGAATTAGATTCAGGATTTATAAATTTATTTACTCATGCTATAACTCCCATCTTTGCTTTTATTTCATTAGGAATGATAAGAAAAGATATAACAATAAAACATAGTCAAATATGATTAACAAATACTTTTGTTTTAGGATATTTTACTTATGCATTAATTGCCTTTTTAATTGGACAAAGATTTGCCAATCTTGCAAATTCAACAATAGATCCTTATTCTGTATTTGATATAACTATTTATAAATTTTTAAATTTTAAAAAACCATTATTTTATAATGGAGGCAAAATTGGTATTGTTATCTTTTTAGATATTATTATGTTTCTAATAGCATTCTTTTTAACTCCAAGTCTAGGTTATATGTGAAAAGGAATATTTAGAATTAAAACATTTAGTAATATACAAAACGATGATGATAATAATGTAAAAGTTAATTTCTAATTTTTTATTAAATATTGTAATTCAAAAAAAATAAGACTTGCTTGTCTTATTTTTTTATAATTATTTTCACTTAAAATTTTTTGGTGAACATTTAATTATTCACTAATTCTCAAATTTTATTATCGTCATAAAAATCATCGTACGACATTCATTTGTGTGGATCAATACCACTTTCAATTGATTGATAATGGTCATTGCCATTTAAAATTCTAGAAGCATTATTTGAAGAAATTACATAAGATGTGCCATCTGCCATAACATTAGGCATAACACTGCATTCTCCACCACCAGATTGTTGTCCTATTATTCTTGCCAAGTTTGTATATTTAGCAATGGCAGTAAATAAGTTTGCGGCACTAAAAGTATTTTTACCAACTAAAACATTTCATTTATATTCGGGATACCCATCCAAATTATTATATCTTCCATTACCATCAGTATCAACTCTAAATTTACGTTCTGATATAGTCTTAGATAAAGTATTATAGTCATAGTCTTCAATAGGTTTTTTAGTTAAAAATCCTAATGCTCTATACATGGCAGCAACATTCCCACCACCATTGAGTGATAAATCTACAACAATATTTTTAATTGGAGTATTTCTCATACTATACTCTTTAATTTCTTTCATTGCATATTTCATTAATTCATATGTATCATATTTATAAGCATCTGGTTCAGCTAATTCATTCTTTGTACCAGTTTTAAATTCATCAAATGATATTATTGCAGTGTTGCCCACAAATCTAACTGGAGGAACATTACCATAATAAAATCTTCTTTTTCTTAAATCAATTAATTTACTTAATATCTTTCTATATTGCTCACTATTTGAACTCATAGTATTTAGTGAACTAACTTTAGTATTAGCATCATTATAAAAAGATAACATAGACATTCATGTATGAAGATCATTTAATTTGTTATAGAATAATTTTGCATAAGCTTCATTATTGCTATTTGGATTAGTTGATAATATTTTGTTTTTATCTTCATCTGATAAATAGTCACTAAATTTTGAAATTCCTTTATGATCCTTTAAACCATAAAAATGATCTAATGTTCATAGTAAATGACCTAACGTATTTTTTCTATCTACTAGACTTTGTAATTTATTTTCAAAACCACCACTTTTTATCTTATTAATGTTTGGTGTTCTATCATCTAAATCGAAGTATGCCCCATATAAATTTTCACCATTAAAGTACAAATTATAATAATTTTGACTACAAAATAAAGTATTAAATACTGGCAAAGGAATTAATAATTTATCCCTATAATTTAAAATATCTAAACCATATTTTTCTAAGTTAAATTCAATAGTTTTTTTAAAATCTTTTGTTTTGTGCACATTATAAGAAATGTATTTTAAATGTTTTGAATAATCAGTTGTACTTGAGCTTTTTGTAAATCTAAAAAATCCTAAATTATTTACAAACATTTTATTGGTTTTTCAATTTACAGTAAATTTGTAATTGTCTCAATAATATGTTTTTTGATTAAAAAACGAACTTGTTAATTTGCTAATATAACTAGATTCTAAAAATCCATCTAACATATTTATCATTTCTGAAATAGAAACATAAGGTATATTTTCATTTTCTTTAAAATATAAATTAGCACTTTTTGAATATATTTTATGATGAGAAGACAAGTTATAAAATTTATATGATTCTTTAGTAATATTTAAATGATCATCATTTTGGTGTCATACACATGATATTACCCCTAAAGGCATTAATGAAAATGTTCCCATAAATCCTAATGAAAACAAAATTTTTTTATTTATCATATTTCTCCATTTTTTGATTTTTTTTAATGATATATTTACTAATATTATAGCATTGCTAAAGCTATAAATAGCTTATATTAAAGTCCAAAAATTATTATTTGTTTTTTAATAATACAAAAAATAAAGGAGAAATTATAAAAAGTTATCTGGCAACTTTTCAATATTTTTTATCCTTCTTATTTTTAATTAAAGTGATATTTTCATGAGTCAATAATTTTATTTTTGCATCTATGCCACAAGAAAACCCTGTTAAAGTTCCATTACTGCCAATTACTCTATGACATGGAATAATTATCAATAAAGGGTTTTTACCAACAGCATTTCCGATAGCTCTACATGACATTTTTTCTTTGTTATTTTCTTTTGCTATATAGTTAGCTAAATCTTTATAAGTAATAATTTTGCCAAACGTTGCTAATTCTTTTAAAGCATTTCACACACTAATTTGAAATTTTGTTCCATATAATTTTAATTTTGGAATATTCTCATTTATTTTCCCACTAAAATAATTATCCAATCAAGTTTTTATTTCTATAAAATAAGGTTTTTCTTTAATGGAATTTTTTTCTATATTCTCATTATTTATTAAATCTATCCTTGTAATAAATTCATTTTCACTTTCAATTAATAAAGTTCCAATGGGTGAAAAATATTTCATATATTCTTTCATAATTAAAATTATAAAAAATAGTGCCTTAAACTTGCACTATTTTTTATTACTTTATTTTAGCAATTTTGCTAGATGTTTTAATGTTCTTATATATTGGCCCACAAAAGAACTTTCATTATCATATCATGAATAAACTTTATATAAAGTTTTGCCATCTACTTCTAAAGATGAAGTTAATTTACTATCAAATATTGATCCTGCACTAACACCTATAATATCGCTTGATACAATAGGTTCATCTGTGTATATCAATGAATCAGACACTGATTTTTTCATTACTTTATTAATTTCTTCCACTGTAGGTTGTTTTTTAAGTTCAACTGTAACATCTACTAATGATCCTGTAATTGTTGGAACTCTCAAAGCGATTCCATTCATTTTGCCTTGTAAACTTGGTATAACCTTACCAATACTTTTTGCTGCACCAGTGGTTGTAGGAATCATATTTAAAGCCGCTGCACGAGCTCTACGTAAATCAGAATGCGGTGCATCTTGTAATCTTTGGTCAGCTGTATAAGAGTGAATTGTAGTCATAAATCCTTTTACAACACCATAATTTTTATCTAAAACATCCATAATAGGAGCTAAACAATTTGTTGTACATGAAGCAGCAGAAACAACCGTATCTTCTTTTGTCAAAATATTTTCATTAACTGAATAAACAATGGTTTTTATATTAGAATCCTTACCGGGTGCAGTAATTAAAACTTTTTTTGCTCCAGCTTGTAAATGCTTTGAACTTCCCTCGAAAGTAACAAATCTTCCTGTTCCTTCAACAACAATATCAACTTGTAATTCTTTTCAAGGTAACATTGTTGGATCTTTTTCAGCATAAACAGGAAAATTCTTTCCATTTACAATAATAGAATTTTCACTAGCAGAAATTTCAGCATCCATTTTACCATGAGCAGTATCATATTTTAAAAGGTGTGCCAAAGTATAAGCATCTGTTAAATCATTAATTGCAACAATTTCTAAATCTTTATCATTAAAAATTTGACGAAAAATTAGACGACCAATTCTTCCAAATCCATTAATAGCTATTTTTGTTTTTGCCATGTTAAAACCTCCATAATTTTATAAAAAAATTATATAACATTAAAAGCATTTAACATGCAGATCAACCTCCAGTTAGCACATTAAAACCTAAAACCATTCCAAAAATCATTAAACTAAATAATACCCCTCCAACAATAATCCCCAAAACAACAAATAGCAATTTTGAATTTATTTTTTTATTATTGTTTTCTTTTGATTCTTTATTATCTCTTTTTTTATTATTCATGTAATATTATCCTTTCACAAAAATATCAAATTCAATTTCAATATTTTGATTTGTATTATTTTTGTTTTTGATTTCAAATTTACCAATTTTTAAATTAAAATCAATTTTTAAATATATTGAAAAAGGATAGTGACTATGATAAATATTTAATATATTATTTTTAAATTTAGTAGAAAAAGTATTATCAAATGGATTTCAATGTTTAATCACATTATTTTCCATTCTTCAAAAAGAACGCGGATGTCCACTATATTTAAATGTTTTGAACATATCATTAAATAATAAAGAATTAATTTTTAAAAATAAAGTTATATATTTATCTTGTGAACCATTTCAACCACATTGATGATAAATTTTATTAAATATAAATTTATATTCCGATTTATCTTTTGTTATTTCTTCAAATAATTTAGATTCAATAAAATTTTCATTTAAAGAAAAATATTTTTTGGCCTCATCATTTAATTTTGTTATTTTGGACTCAAGTAAATATTTATTAGATGATTCATAAATTTTTGGTTTTAGATGATCATATTTATGTTTTTTCACATAAAGAACAGCACTAAAATAACCTGCGGAAATTATTAAAGTTGGGATTGCTATTCCTGATACTATTTTTAAAATTTTTTTTGATTTGTTAGTCATTTTACTACTTGCTTTCTAGAAAATAGATAATTTTTATATTTTTTATAACTCTTTTATTACCTAAATTTTATAAGTGAAAATTAATAAAGCTATTTTTCAAGATTTTAAATAAAGGAAAATGATAAAAAAATATCTAATAAAGAAATTATTTTGTAAAAAAATTAAAAAGAAGCCTTATATTAAAGCTTCTCTATAACTATCTATAATATGTTTTCAAGTTTTTTTAAAATTTTAGCAACACCAGATTTTTTGTAAGATGGGCCTAATATTGTTGCATATTTTTTAATATTTTTAGGTGCATTTTTCATACAAACGAACGTTCCTAAAAAATTAAGTGATGATATATCATTTCCTGAATCACCAATGTGTACTGCTTTTTGAGAATCAATATTAAGTAAATCACAAATGAATTTATCAGCAATACCTTTAGTGGCATTACAATCATTAATTTCGATAGAATATCCTTTTGAAACAATATGTAATGAAATATTTTCAAAAGAATGTGCTAATTTTTCCTTTAATTTAATTATTCCTTTTTTTGTTTTTCCAAAAGTTATTATCTTAGTAGAATTACTTAATTTTGGTAAATTATCATAACTCAATACTTTATATTTTTTTGCTCAAGGACGCACAAATTTTAATCGATAATCTGAACCATAAATAATGTCTCCACTATTGATAATAAAAAACATTTTTTCGTCTTTTAAAATCTGAATTATTTCTAAAACAGTATCCTTTTGAATTTCATTTTTTTTAAGAATATTGTTATCCTTATCAATTATAATTCCGCCATTTTGACAAATAACATATGGAGAATGAATTTTATTGGTTAAAGACATTACAAATTCAGAATTAGCACGACCTGTAGAAATTATGACAGGAGTAGTTTTATTTACAAGTTGAATAACACGAATATTTTCTTCACTAATTTTACTTTCTTTTTTAGGTAAATCTAGCATTGTACCATCTAAATCAATAAAATAAGCTTGTGGTTTAAAATTCATTTTTAAATATAATAAAAATAAGGGTAAAACCTTATTTGTTAAATTTTTTAGCTAGTTCCATTGCTGGTAAGTAACCAGTAACATAATCTAACAATTTTCCATCATTATATAAAAAGAAAGATGGAATTCCACTTACTTGCATTTCACGAGCAAATTCAACTTCTGAGTCAACATCCAAATCATAAATATTTATTTCAGGATTTGTTGCTACTAATTTTTCTAATTCCGGTCCCATCATTTGACATGGAGGACATCATGTTGCTCTAAAAGCAAGGATAGTTTTTCCTTGTAAGTGAGCATTGTTTAGTTCTTTTTTTGTAGTTTTTACAAGCATTTTTCTTCCTTTCACAATTCAAATATATTGTTATAAAATTTTACACTAATATGCTCTTGCAAATACAACAATTCTATTTGATTTTTTACCAGTATAAAAACAATTTTTACTTTTTATAGTAATTGGTGATTTAAATGGAATACATCTAGTTGATGCTCCAGTTTCTTCTTTTATTTTCACTTCATCTTCTTCAGTTCCTTCAAAAGGAGCTATTACTCATTTTCCATTTTGAATAGCATTTTTAAATTCTTCATAGTTTGTTACTTCAATGAAATTATTTAATAATCTATCTTTTGCCGTTAAATAAAGATAATTTTGAATTTCAATAAGAAGTTTTTTAACTGTTTTTTCTAAAGAAGATAAAGGACAAATTATTTTTTCTAAAGTATCTCTTCTAACTAAAATTACCTGTTGTTTTAAAGTATCTTTTGGTCCTATTTCAATTCTTAGTGGCGTTCCATGAATTTCACTATTAGCAGCCTTGAATCCCGGCATTTTTTCACTAGAGTCAAGTGAAACAGAAAATTTTTTGCTTAATTTATTAAAAATCTCTAAAGCGACTTCATGAACATGTTTATCTTTATTTGCTAGTATTTCTAAAATATCTATTTGTATAGGAGCTATTTTAGGAGGAATAATTATTCCTCTATCATCACCATGAGTCATAATAAGAGCACCTAACAATCTAGTTGAAATACCAAAACTAATACCATAAGCGAATTCTTCTTCATTATTTTTATTTTTAAAAGTAATTCCAAAAGCTTTTGTAAAATTTTGACCTAAATAATGACTTGTCCCTGATTGTAAGGCCTTACCATCTTTCATCATTGCTTCAATTGTTAAAGTAAAATCAGCACCTGAGAATTTTTCATGTTCTGTTTTATTACCAGATAAAACTGGAATTGCTAGATAAGCTTCAACAAAATTTTTATATACATTAAGCATACTATAAGTTAAGTCTTTAGCTTCTAAAGAATTAGCATGCATTGTATGACCTTCTTGTCATAAAAATTCTCTAGTTCTTAAAAAAGGATTAGTAGTTTTTTCTCATCTTAAAACATTAACTCATTGATTATATAAGATAGGTAAATCATTATGTGATTCTATTTCATTTTTAAAAAGGTCAGCAAACAATACTTCGCTAGTTGGTCTAATAAAATATTTTTCACTTAATTTTTTTCCACCAACTTCAGTAACAGTAGCAAGTTCAGGATTAAAACCTGCTAAATGATCCTTTTCTTTTTGTAGTAAACTTTCTGGAATTAAAAGTGGTAAATAGACATTTTTTATGTTATTTTTTTTAAACTCTTTATCCATATTGTAACGAATATTGTCTCATATTCCAAATGATAAAGGTTTAAAGATAATTGAACCTTTTGTAGCTCCATATGCCATTAAATCACCATTTTTAATAACATCTGTATATCATTTAGCAAAATCTTCTTTTTGAGGAGTAATTTTTTCTAATTGTTTCATTTATTTAAATCTCCATATTATTTATAAACGTAAATATTATAAATGTAAAAATAAAACCCTAAATAAAGTCTTAAAACAATTACTAGGTTTTATTAAATTTAATTTATATAATAATTAAATTAATTTATCAAAAATATCCTCACCAGTGCAAACTAATGGTACATCTCAATTTCTTGCAACAATATTTCCTGCTGTTCCCAAACCTTTTAAATTACCTAAAACTTTTGGATTTTTAAATGATTTTGAATAAATAGTTAATGGTAATGCTTCTCTTGTATGATCTGTTCCTTTATATGTAGGATCATTACCGTGATCAGAAGTCATAATTAATAAATCATCGTCCTTTAAAGAATTAATTAATTTTGTTAACTTAATATCTAAACGAGAAATATTTTCACTATAACCTATAGCATTTCTTCTATGACCAAAATGACTATCAAATTCAACTAAGTTAACAAAAATAAATTGATTTTTTGAATTTGAAGTAGCAATATCAATAGCAATATCCATATTTTCATCATCAGATGCTGGCCCATAAACTGTATTTATTCCAACACCACAAAAAATGTCATTAATTTTACCTACACCTATTACCTCAACACCTTTAGTTTGTAAATCTTCTAAAATAATATGACTAGTCGGTTTATTTGCAAAGTCATGACGGTTAAAAGTTCTAATAAATTTACCATTTTCAAAAACAAAAGGTCGTGATATAACTCTAGCTACATTTCATTCAGGTTTTGATGAACAAATTGCTCTTGCTTTTTTAGCATATTCCGTTAATTTTTCAACACCTAAGGTTTTCTCATCACCACAAATTTGTAAAGTAGAGTCAGGAGAAGTATAAACAATAATATCGCCTTTTTCAATAGTTTGATGACCAAGTTCTTCTAAAATAACTGTTCCAGATTCATGCCGATTTCCTATTATTTTTCTGCCATCAAATGCTTTAGAAAGTTCTTTTATTAATTCATCCGGAAAACCTTTTTCTATAAATTGCGGGTTAGGAACTTTTGTATATACGCCCATCATTTCTCAATGTCCTGTTAAAGTGTCTTTGCCATTAGACATTTCAAAAATTTTTCCCATGTAAGCAAGAGGGTGTTTATTTTTTTGGACATGTCCTGCCATTTTTGCTATTTCAGTAATTCCTAATTTTGTTCAAGTAGGAATATTTAGTGGCAATACTTCAGAAGCATGTAAAAAACTATTTGCGCCAGTATCACCAAATTCATCTTGTCTAGGTTCTTTACCAATTCCTAAACCATCAGTGACAATAAAAAATATTCGATTAAATTTTGGCATTATTTTCCTCTCAATAAATAAAGTGATTTTAATATAATTTAATTATATAGCAATTTAAACTACAAGCCTTTTAATAAGATTTACTTGCAGCTTATTTTAATTCATAAAGATGCTATTTTTTAAAATGATTGGAGAATTATGAAATTTAATGAACAAAGAACAAAAATAGTGGCTACTATTGGACCATCTTCTAACAATTACGAAACTTTAAAACAACTTATTGAAGCAGGGGTTTCAACAGTTAGAGTTAATTTTTCTCATGGAACTGAAGAATCGCATAAACAAGTTTATACTTTAGCAAGAAAAATATCAAAAGAGCTTGATATACCTGTTTCATTATTACTTGATACAAAAGGTCCGGAAATAAGAATTGGTAAAATGAAAAACGATGCTTGCAAAATTCAAAAAAATACTTTATTAAAGATTAAAACTGATGAAAAATCATATAAAAATTTAATTGGAGATGAAAACACAATTACAGTATCATATCGAATGGATAAAGATTTACATATTAATGATAAAGTTCTAATTGACGATGGTAAATTAGTAACAATTGTTCAAGAAATTAAACCATATGAAATTATTGTAAAAACTTTAAATGAGCACACATTAAAAACTAATAAAAGAATAAATATTCCTGGAATTAACTTTTCTCTTCCTTTTATGTCAGAGAAAGACAAAGAAGATATTATTTGAGGAATAAAATTTGGTGTTGATTATATTGCGGCTTCTTTTATTAATTCAGCTAAAAATGTTAATGAAATTAGACAACTTTTGAAAGATAATGGTGGGGAAAATATTCAAATATGTTCAAAAATTGAATCAAAAAGGGGAATTGAAAACATTGATGAAATAATAGCTGCTAGTGATTCAATTATGGTGGCTAGGGGGGATTTAGGACTAGAAATTCCATATTATGATGTTCCTTACTATCAAAAGAAGATAATTAGAAAATGTAAAATGGCTGGAAAAGAAGTCATTGTCGCTACTCAAATGTTAGATTCGATGGAAAAGAGTCCATTACCAACAAGAGCAGAAGTTACTGATGTTTATTATGCTGTTGAACTTGGTGCCGATGCTACTATGTTATCTGGAGAAAGCGCTAGTGGACTTTATCCAATAGAAGCAGTAAAAACTATGGCCAACATTGCTCAAAGAGCTGAAAAAGAATATTACACTGAATTATTTTATGAAAAACAATTAGAAGCAATAGCAAAAGATAGTAACTCACGTTTAATAATAGCTTATGAAGTTGCTAAAAAACTAAAAGATGGGAATTTCAAGTTTGCAGTAGTTTTAAGCCATACAGGTGGGTTATTAAAAGAAATTGCTAAATATCGTCCTAATGCTTATATCGCCGGAATAGTAAGTGATGATAAGTTAATTAGAAATTTTGGTATAACGTCAGGAATTTTTTGTGAAAATCATTCCTTTGAGATAAGAAAGTTAATCAAAGAAGACCATAATAATGGTAGAAAAGCACTAATACGTTTCAACATTAAAAAAGGTAATAAATTTATTGTTGTTGATAGTTTAAATATTACAGAACATACATTTTAATTTAAATTAAAACCCTGGATTCATCAGGGTTTTAAAATATTTTATTTTTCAAGTAATTTCTTGACTTCATTAACAAATTTATAAGATTCTTTATCTCCGGATTGATTTTTATCAAGAACGCTTTCTTTTCATCAATTAATAATTTCTGAAACTATCTCAAAATCAATTTTTTTCTTTTCATCTTTAACTTTGTCTCATTTATCCAAAGTTTCTGACATATATTTTGCTTTTAATTCTGTTGCTTCTTTTTTATTTTTAGTATCTATTTCTTTAAGTCTACTAAATAAGAAACTTGTTTTATAAGCTAGTTGGCTTCTAAAAGAAGATAATAATTTACTTTCAATATCATTATATTCTCTTGTATATTGATTTAAAAATGAACGTAAGAATGTTGCATCAGCCTCAGGATGATCCAAAATATTTGATTTGATATTTTGAGATTTTTTACGCAATTCATCCATTTCTTTTCCTAAGTATCCATTAGTTTTAGAAGGATCTTTAACATCTCAATTAGGGAATGTAATTTGATCATACAAAGAAGTTCAATTGTCAATTTTTTCTTTTAATTTTGTAGCAGCATCAAGAACTTCTCTTACTTCTGAATGAGCTTTCTTAACTTCCTTATCTAGTTTTTCAGCAAATGATTTATTATATGTTTTTAAGGTTTTTTTCACTTCATCTAAACTATATGATTTTAAAGCATCTTCTAAAGCCTTCAATGCTGATTCTTTTTTAGTTTTCATAAGACTATATATTCCATTTTCAGGTATAACTAAAGAGTGCAAAATTGAAATTGTTTCTTTAATTTCTTTTTTTAGTGGCTCATATTCTTTTTGATTTTTTTTCAAAATGTCTTCAAAATCAAGTTCAATTATCATTTCATTAGTAAAAACTTTTTCTTTTTTAAAACTTCCATCTGAATTCCTTCCAACAATTACCTCTCTAAATAATTTATATGTTAGAGTAACTTTAGTACCATTAATTTTTGAACTAACTCAGTGAATATTATCTTTAGTCTCAGACTTTAAAGTACCAATTTTTGCCAAATTAGTAGTTAATTGTTGGTGGGTTCAATTTTCAAATCCCTTTAAATTAAGAATATCTGATTTTTCATTTCTAGTTAACGAAACTCTACCTTCAGGAAAATTCTTTTTAAAACCTATAAAGGTTTTTGTAATAGTCTTTTTAACAGTAGGTAAATCTTTAAAAGTAAATTCCATTTTTAATGTTAATTCACCAGTTTTATCATTTGGTATTAGAGTATATTTAACATCGTAATTTTCAACACTTTTTGTTTCCTCAAAATTTTCTTTAACAATTTCGCTAGGAATTTTTTTAACTTTATCTACATCATTTTTTAAATTAATTCCATTTGCTATTTCATCAATAGCCTCTTCAGCATTCTTTTTAATAATGTCTGTCAAATCTAGTTCAACTTTTTGAAGTTGAGAATAAACTCTTTGTTTTTTATTTGGATTTTCTTCAGTTCCTGCTAAGGCTTCTTTATATATTTTGTATTCTAAGCTTAATTTGATACGGCCATCCTTATCGCGTATTATTTGCATACTTACAATTTCTACATTGTATCCATTTATTAAACCTTTAATATCGAAATATTTTTTTAAATTTTTATCCTGCAATAAAGGATTAATAAGATCTTTTTGTAAATTTATTAATTTATTTTGAGTATAACCACTAGGCATAAATGTTAATGATGGAAGGTTTTTTTTAACTTCTGCTTTTTTAAAACCCGATTCTCTAAAGGTTGCTTCACCAACTATTAAATCTTCTTTAATATGTTTAAAATATGCCTTGGCAATTAATTTTCCATTTACATCATCGAATATAAATTTTCAAATAATTTCATATTCCAAATTTTTCTTATCTACACCTATTAAATCTTTTTTAATTTCACTACTTAAAATTTTGGTTCTATCAAAATTTTGCTTTCATTGAAGTTTTAAACCTTTTTTATATTCATTAAATTTATCTACTATTGATTGATATTTTTCAATAATTTTTTTAAAATCAGATTCAATAAATTTTTCATTAGATTCTATAATTTCTTTTTTATAAGGATTATCTTTTGTGCCTACAATAATTTCTTTACTATATTTATAGAAAAATTTAAATTTTGTTCCTAATATTTCTACTCTTGTATAAGTAACATTAACCTTTTCTGGCTTAATTAAATCAAAAAGTCTTTTTAAAACTTTTTCTTTTTCTTCATTAGTTTTTGAAGCATTAAAATCATCTAAATATGATTTTAATTCGGCAAGTTTTAAATCAGATTTTTGTTTGGCCACAATGTCAACTACTTTATCTAATGACTCTTTTTTAAAATCAGAAAAGTCCGCTTCAATAGTTTTAGATAATTTTCTACCATTAATATAAAATGTTGCAACTAGTTTTACTTGACCATTTTTATCATTAGGAATTGCTCTAAGTTCAACTTTATAATCGCCAAGAGGTTTAGAAAATTGAAAGATTTGTGAAAGATCTTTATTAAGAAGATCACTTGGTAAAATTTCTGATTTATCAATATTATTTTTTAATGTTAAGGATAGATTTTTACTAAATTTTTCGAATTTTTCATTAGTATCATCTTTAACAAAATTTTTTAAAACAAACTCTTTTCTAAGAGTCTCAGTTTTACCATCTTTTTTAGTATATAAAATTTCAACAGTTAATTTTAATTGTTGTAAGTCTTTTGAAAGTTTAGTTTTAAAAGTAACTTTTGCATTATTTAATACTTTTTCAGAATCTTTATTGTAAGTAACATCATAGTATTCTAAAAGTTTCCTATTTTTTAATGTTAAGGACTCTTTTTCAAGACTTTTTAAAAAATCATAAGCAGTTTGAGGAACTTGTTTTATTGTGCCATTTTTTTCTTTTTTAGGCTCAATATTTAAATTATCAAGTGCTTTTTGTAGATTAGCCTTATTTTCATCGTCAGATGTTTTTTTACAAGCTAATGCAACTAATGGAGTTGATAAAAATGCTGAAGTGTTCAACATAGTAAATCAAAATTTTTTGGTTTGTTTTTTTGTCATAAAATTCCCTTCTATTGTTACTTTTTCAAATTTTGCGAAAAAGTTCAAGAAGTTTAACATAAAAAGTTTCTTTTATAAAAAAAATAGGGAAAAAATATAAAAAATACATTGCAAAAGACGGTTTTTTAAGTAAAAAGGTAACAAAATAACAAAAATATGACCCATAATCAGCCATATTTTTTGTATAAAATTATTGTTTGTTTTCGTTGTTACCCTTATTTAAATCATCGGGATTCATACCTTGTTTTTTAAGAATTTCCATAGCCTGAGCCATTTTTTGATCAAACTCATTTAATTTCTTTTCTAATGCTTCAAAATCTTTTTTATCTAATAATTCTTTAAATGATTTAAGTTCATTTTCAAGTTCTTGTTTTTGATTATCAGGAAGTTTTTTAGCTTCTTCACTTTGTAAAGTTTTATCTAATTGGTTAATAGTTTGTTCAGCACGAACTGATATTTCGATTTCATGACGTTTTTTCTTGTCAGCTTCACGATTATCTTCTGCTTCTTTAACCATTTTTTGAACTTCTTCTTCAGACAATTTTGAAGTATTTTGAATAGTAATTGTTTGTTCTTTATTAGTTTTCTTATCTTTAGCTGTAACTTTAGTAATACCATTGACATCAATTGAAAAACTTACTTCAATTTGAGGAACTCCTCTAGGTGCAGGGTCTATTCCTTCAAGATTAAATTGCCCTAATATTTTATTATCAGCAGCTAATTGTCTTTCACCTTGAGTAATAACAATAGTTACGGCTGTTTGATTATCTTCTGCAGTTGAAAAAATTTGACTTTTTGTTACAGGGATAGTTGTATTTCTTGGAATTAAAGGAGCTACTATATTACCTTCAACTACAATACCTAATGTTAATGGAGTAACATCTAATAATAAAACATCTTGAATGTCACCGGCTAAAATAGCTCCTTGAATTGCTGCTCCAACACTAACTACTTCATCAGGGTTAATAGAGTTATTTAATTTTTTGCTTGTAGTTTCTTCAACTAACTTTTGAACAGCTGGCATTCTTGTAGAACCACCAACCAAAAGGATTTCGTCTAAATCTTTAAATTCTAATTTAGCTTCTTTTAAAGCATCAATTAAAGGTTTTTTGGTTCTTTGTAATAATGAATCAGTCATTGATTCAAATTCTGATCTTTTTAATTCAAGTTCAACATTAATAGGACCATTAGCACTCATTGCTAAAAATGGAAGTGAAATATTAGCAACCATGCTTTCTGAAAGGGTAATTTTTGCTCTTTCAGCTTCTTCTTTTAATCTAGCCATTGCCATTTTGTCTTGACTTGGGTCATATGAATATTTAGTTTTAATTTGACTAACCATTCATTTAACAATTTCATTATCTCAATCATCTCCACCTAAATGATTGTCACCTGATGTTGAAAGAACTTCAAAAGTTCCATTTTCCATTTCAAGAACAGAAACGTCAAATGTTCCCCCACCAAGGTCAAATACTAAAATTTTATGGTTTTTATCTTTATTTTTATCTACTCCAAAAGCTAATGCTGCAGCAGTAGGTTCATTAATAATTCTTACTACATCTAACCCTGCAATAACACCAGCATTTTTTGTAGCTTCACGTTGTGAATTATCAAAATATGCTGGAACTGTAATAACTGCTTTTTTTACCGGATGTCCAATTTTCTTTTCAGCATATTCTTTCATATAAGAAAGAATCATTGCACTAATTTCTTCAGGTTTATATTCTTTATTATTAGCTTTAACTACTTGACTTGTTCCCATTAATCTTTTAATAGAAGCAATACTATCTGGATTAGTTTCTAATTGTCTTTTGGCAACTTCACCAACAATGGTTTCACCATTTTTAAATGCAACTACTGATGGAGTTGTTCTTTTTCCATTTGGGTTTTCTAATACTTTAGGTTTACCATTTTCTAAAATTGACACAACTGAGTTGGTTGTTCCTAAGTCAATTCCTAAAATAACTTCTTTTGCCATATTGTTCTCCTTAATTTATATATGTAAATATAATTGTTTTTTAAATGATTTTTTACATTTATAGATAACATTTTATCACTTTTTTTAGCACTTTAACAAAAAGAGTGCTAATTTTTTATCTTTTTATAAAAACTTAAAAATTTATTATTTTTATAGTTTCAAAAAATAATTAAAATATTGATTATTATTAATAATAAATATATAAAAGGAGAAATATGGCAACACCACATATCGAGGCAAAAATAGGAGAAATAGCAGAAACTGTTTTAATGCCAGGCGATTCATTAAGAGCTAAATTTATGGCAGAAAAATATTTAAAAAATGTTAAACTAGTAAGTTCAGTAAGAAATGCTTTATTTTTTACTGGTGAATATAAGAATAAAAAAGTAACTATTGCTGGAAGTGGAATGGGAATGTTTTCAATTGGAACATATGCTCAAGAATTGTATAGTGAATATGGAGTAAATAACATTATTAGATGTGGAAGTGCTGGAGCATATTCAGATAAATTAAATGTTATGGATGTAATTATAGTAAATAGAGCATATAGTGACAATGATAGCATTTCTAAATTAACATTAAATGAAAATCAAAATGAGTATTTTCCCTCAAAAGAATTAATGAATAAATTAATTAATAGTGCAAAAAAACTTAATAAAAAATATTATGTATGTAGTACAAACTCAACTGATGTTTTTTATAGTATAAGATCACTAGAAGATACAATTAAAGTGACAAAATCAGATGTTGTTGAAGCTGAAAGTTTTGCTTTGTTTGCTTGTGCTAAAAGAAATAACAAAAGGGCAGCAACTATATTACAAATTTCTGATTCATTACCAAAAGGTGATTATACTGACTCTAAAACAAGAGAACAAAAATTTACAGATATGTTTGAAATTGCTTTAGAAACTTTAATATAAAAAAATAAAGAGCAATTAATGCTCTTTTTTTTTATTATTTTGGAAGCGTTGAAATTCTGGGGGGTCAGCTTAAATCAGGAGATTTACTGTTCAATCTTATTTTATCACTAAAACGCATTAAATGTGTGTTTTTATCTTTTTATGCTCCTAGTGCACCACACTACTTACACTTCACCTTTTGCGTGCGCGCACGCGGCTTGATTAGCCAAGATAAGACAACACCTAAAACTTTTTGCCAAAGTGGCGTTTTTTATCTTGCTTTTTTACAAAGTAAAAAAGATATAATGGTCAAAAGCGCTTTCAAAAAATCACCTTTTTGCTTAATTTGCTTTCAAAAATGAAAGCAGTCTATATTATTACTATACTTTGTATAGTAAAATTAAATTTTTTAGGCTTTCAAAAATGCGGGTAATGACTACTTTTTTAGAACATTTTAACCAAAACTACATTTTTTTAAAAGAGTAAAAAAATATTTTCTGCCCTAGCAAAAAATAACATTTACATCATTAGGAATGGTAAATAATATCCTTCTTTTTATACTTTCAAAGGACAAATTAGCAAACTTAATTTTAATATTTTGCTTTAAATAATGACCAATAAAAGTCTCAGCATTACCACCAAAATACTCACAATTTTCATAGCTTTTAATAATAGATTTTTGATTATTTTTTCATAATTTAATTAGTCTTTTTAAACTTTTTTTAGTCTCTTTTTTAGCTTTAGCAATTCCTAAAATTTCCAAACATTGTTCTAAAAAATCCCCAATTTCATCATACCTTTTTGCTTTCCACAAGCTTTTAAAAATCATAAATGGATTACCAATATAGGGTTCATAATTTAATTTATTAATTTTATTTATTGTCTTCGAATAGCCTAAATTTTTGAATACTTCAGCCATAAAATGGTACTTATCAAAATGTCTCCGAGCTTTAATTTTAATAGCAAAATTAGTAATTATTTTGGCTCCATCTCCTGATAAATTTAAAGGCAAATCACTATATATTTTTTGCTTAATTTCTGTAGCTATTTTAGCTAAATTTTCAAGCTTACTTTGAGCATTTTCTTTATATTGATTTACATTGTTAAATTGGAAAACTAATAGCTTATTTTTTAGTTTTGTATGAAGTCCAACCATTCTAATCATCATCTCATTTTTATAATGATTTTGACTCATTTTAATATAGGCATCATCCATTTCAATTTGGCAAAATTTATCATGCTTTTTATCAATATTTATCTCATTTAAAGAAGCTTCAAAATCTATAGTTTTGCTCTTAATTCAATAGCTTAAAACATCATATGGAATCATTGATTTTTTAGCTTCATTTTGGTTGTCATTTCTTCTTCTTAAATTGTGAGTTTTATATGCTTCTAATACTTGTTCAAAATAGTATCTTTTAAGGCCATTTTTTCGAATATTTTCATTAGGATGATAGGTTATTTTCTCACCAGTTTTTTTGTCTAAATATCTAGTAATGTTATAGTTAAATTTTTCACCATTTCAAATCAAAATTCTAGTCTTTTTTTGATTAACTATCCAGCTGCTAAATTCTGGATTTATTAGCCTTTCTCTTTCTCTAAAGTCCTTTTCTTGTAAGTTTCAAAACATAATAATATCTTTAGCAATCGAATGTTCATTTATCTTAAATTCTTGGCCATTAACCATAAATGTTAATTTCATAGTACTAATATTTTAAATTTTTAAAATAAAAACTACTAGCTTTTAGCTAGCAGTCTAATACTATAGTTTCATTTTTGGAGGATCTGGTTCTTCGATGTTTTCCTGCTGTTGCATATACGTCTCTTCAGCTAAATTTTTAAAAAATTCACCAGAATCATAACTATTATTAAAAACTTCAAAAGCTTGTTGTTCTTGTAAAAGATTAACTATATCCTCTAACTTATTATTTAACGTTTTCAAAGCTTCTTTTGCTATAGAAGAATTACTATCTAAATTAGCATGTTTTAATGCAATCTTAGATAGTTTATCATTGGGTCAGTGGCTATAAACAATTTCGTTATATGGATAGCCAGTTTCTTTATTAATATAAACATTTTGAATAGTTAAATTGCCACTCTGAGCTCTTTCATATAACTTCGAATAAAGTTTTTCAGCTTGCTCTAAAGGTAAAGCTTCAAAAGCTAATTTTACAACCTTTGGATCATATAGTTTTTCAAACTCATTTCTATCCATTATTTGGACATTTCTTAAATCAACATAACTATCATCTAAAGATGAATTAGAACCATATGAGATATGAATTTCACCAGACTGTTGAGTTCGTTTTATATCATTCTTAATATAGCTTCTGGCATTTAAATATCATACTTTATTTCCCACATAGAAGATAACTACTGGATGTATTCCCATCTTAAAATATAGATTTCCTCTGTAATCAAAATTAATTGATTTATTTTTATTTGAAAATTTAATTTTACTCATACCAAAAATTATAAACTAATCATTTTTTTGAAATCAAAAAGAGGGAAATATGCTTACCCCTCTTTTTCTTTCTTACGGCCCTGGATTTCCCTTGGCCTTATGTTTAAATAATACCATATAGTACTTAGATATTTTAAAAAATATTAAATAAATTTACTATTTTTACAAATTACTCTGTTTTATTATTATCTAAAGGAGTTTCATGAGTTTCTTTAGCTAAAGTATCATTATTTACTTTATTCTTTTGTTTTATAGTATTTTTAGACTTATTTTTCTTTCTGCTAAAGATACTCTTAATTTTTTCTTTAAACTTATATCATTTTGAGTTTTTATTAACCTTTTTAATTTTTTTACCATATGTCCAAGCATATTTTCTTGATAAGAATCTAATTAAAAAGACAAGGCCAATAATAGCTCCAATACCACCAACTATCATTAATAGAATAAACCATCATCTATTAACTATTTTATTAGTTTGTTTTTCATCTTCAGTATTAGGATTAATATCATCAGGATGCTTTGGATCATCAGGATCTTTTCATTCAGGATCTTTTGAAGGGTCATAATCTTTATTAACTTTATTGATAATATAGCTATGAGCAAAGCCTTCAGTATCCTGATTAGGCATAATAATAATCATTTTATAAAAGACATTAATATTTAATTTATGGTTAATAATGTCTCGCTCAATCTCATTTAATAAAAAATTTTTATAGTTTTCTAGCTGTGCTCTAATCGATGGATCCTTAGGTTCAAATTCAATGTCAATTTTCTTACCATCAATTTCAATGGTTTTATAGTTTTTTAGAAATTCTAAGCCTTCATCAATAGCTTTCTTAAGATCTTTATCTTTTAAAAGCTTCTCATCATTATATTTCATGATAAGCTCAAATCAATAAGCTTTAATATTTAAAGCATAAATCTTATAGTTAGTATTAGCTTCTAAAGATAATTTATCAGCCATTTCCTTAACTAAAGCAATAATAAACTTTTTAATATTTTCATACTTGGTTTCACTAATAACATTATCTTTATTTAAAAGTAAATAAGTTAAGTTTTTAAGATTAAACTTACCACCATCACCAACATTTTTAAAGTTAATAGTTTTTAAATTTAATAAATTGGCATTAATACCTTTTAAAACTAAATTGGCGCCCTTAGTTAAAGACTTACCTCTCATTAACTGAGTAATAACTTCTTCTAAATTGGCTATTTTGATATCTTTATCCAATTCGATTTCTTGACCAATATGAGTTTTATTATATTTAGCTAATTCTTCTTTAATTAGTCTAATAACTTCAGCTTTTAAATACTTTCTAAAATCAGCATCAATTTGTTCGCCTGTTTTATATTTTGCTCAAAACATTTGCTTTGAAATATTCAAAGTAAATTCTTTAGCAATATCTAAAGTTTCTAAATCAATTGCTGGATCATAAATATGTCAAGCTTCATTTTTAAAATATATTTTTTTAGTTGAAAGTAGATATTTACCTTTACCTCTAAAAGTTAAAGCTATTCCCTCATAAGTTTTATTTTCATCTGAACCATAAATTGAAACAGTAGCTAATTTATTAAATCATTCTTCTTCTAAAGCTTTATTTTTCCATTCTTCAATATATCAGTCTTGATTTTGGACTAACCCTTTTAATTTAGGATTATCTTTAATCGAATAATCAATATATTCTTGAACAATTCTTTTAATATCTGCTAATTGTTTTTTAGTTCTACCATTTAAATTAGGAGTTTGTTTTCATAAATAATCGTTAAAAATATCTTTTGCTTCATCAATAATATCTTTATTATTTTTATCAGCTCAGGACTTTAAAAGTCAATTTTGATAATAGTTTCAAACTTCTTCATATGAAAGCTTTCAAACCTCTTCTTCAGTTAAGTTTTCATTATTGATAAGTTGCAACATAAAATGTTTGCCTAAAGCAGAATTCCAAAAAATTTCAAATCTTTTTTGTAAAGAAATATTTTTTTCGTCAAATTTATTCTTAATTTCATCATAAAAATAATTCTGTGGTTTATTATCTTTTGATATTAGCACTAATCGAACATTACTAATACCTTTCTTACTTGTAGCTCCTATAAGTCATAAGCCTTCCTCTGACATATAAGCATTTTGACTACCACCATTTTTAGTCGATAAAGGAATAATCTTAGAATCTTCTTTTTTAACCCATTCACCTTTAGCATTGTAAAGTTTGACTTTAAAATAGCTTATATCATCATCGGATAAGTTTTTATCTTTAAAAATATTTCTTAAAGCGCCTTTACCTAAAACTGAAGCTTCAGCGAAAATGCCAAAATCATTTAACCAATTTAAATTTGGATAAACAAATCTTAGCTTTTTCATAATTTCATCATTCAAGCTATTTGCTGGGAACCAAACTATTTGTTTTTTAGTTCCAGTATTTTGGTCAATTGCTGGATCGTATTTAGGATTAACTTTTGGTAGTCCTGTTTTAGGATCTAATACTTGTTTGCCATCTTTTTCTTCAAATTCAGTAATAAGTTCTTTCTGATTAGGATTATTAGCTGGATCTCAAGCATATCATTTAAAGTTTTGTCTTGTCGATTGGGTATTAATAACATAAACTATCTTATATTTACCAATAGGCTCACCTGTATTATTAGAACCATTTTTATACTTAAGAATTTCAATAACATATTCATTTTTATGATGACTATTTTCATCATTAAGTTCATTTTGAGGTTTGTTTTTATCTTTTTCATCAAAAGCCACTTTTTCTTCATCTGAAGCAGAAGACCTTAAATCTTTTAAATCATAAGCAAAGACTCTATTAATAACATCAACTCTCTGCTTATTAATCATTAATACTTCTGTTTCATCTAAATTAGCACTAAATGTTACATAGCCCGGGCTATTAATTAATCATTTACCACCTCAACCAGCATCGCTTGTTGCATCTCTTGGGTCAGATATCCTTAAAGGAACGTCCTTTTCATACTGATTATCCAATCTAAAAGTACTATTAGGTTTATTAATATCATAAAGATTTTGTTCTTTTAAAACATTACCTGGTCTAATGTTTAATCTATTCTTAAAGTTACCTTCACCATAATTGAAATAAATATTAGTAGGTTCTAAAACTGTTGGAATATTTTCTATTAATGAAATACCCTCATTAAAAAGTTTTGAGAACATATTATAAATAGTTCTCATCATTTCTTTTTTATCATTAGGAACCATATTATTTGAAAATTCATACTTATGATTTTCCACTTCTTGTTTAATTTTTGCTTTGAATTCATTAGTGATATCTTGACCGTTATAAGTAAGCTTCTTTAATTTATAGTTCAAATTAAAAGATGTAGCATCATCATTAACATATGGTACATAGCTAATTGTTGCTTCAAAGTTATTAAAACTAATAGTTTGTTCTAAAGTATTTAACATTTCTTTTAGCTTTTCTAAATTAGATTTTCCTCCATGTTCTGCATAAACACTATCGCAAGAAGATTTTAAATTTCCCATTGTATCTGAAGCTATTGTTAAAGGCTTATTTTCCTTTAAATTTAACTTTTCTAAAAAATGAGCATAGTGATTAATATCTAAACTATTAGCAAATTTACTAATAAGTTTAGCTACATCATCAACATTAATATTATTTCATTTCTTTAATTTAAAATTAACTCTCAATTTTTCAGTTGCTTTAACTCAAGCTTCTTGGTATAAATCTTGATTTTGAATTTTTTTAGTTCTACCATATTTGATGTTAAAGTTTTCTAAAGAGCCAAAATCAAAATTACCGTCAATTAATTTATATTCAATATCATTATTACTTTTGGTATATTTTTGCACTAGACTCTTAAATTCATTCTTAAGCAAATAATTAAACCTATATTCTAAAGGAGATAAAGTTATTCTATCTCAACCTGGTTCAATAATAGGATAACAGTGATATGGATCTCTTGGATCACAATCTTCTCTATCTTCTTGATAATCATAAAACAATTTATCATCAGTTATTTTTGCATTATATGTTGACTCTTGCTGTAATCCAAGCGGTTGTGAATTATCATATTCAAGAGTTATTCAGTTTGTTGTGTTATTGTAATTATCTAAATTTTTAAAATGATTAAAATTTGAACTATTTAATTGGTGTCTAAAATCATCTGAATTAAACCTATCAGCAAATCCCTTGTTTTGAAAATTCCCAAAGCGGGTGTTATATTCTCATGCTTTAGCATTTTCAATTGTTTTGTTATATGAAAGATTACTAAACAAGTTTTTTATATCTATTTCATTTTTTATAATTTCATATGTTTTATTAGTTTCATAAACTTTCTTATATGTAGTAGCAGAAACTAAAAAAAGTGGAATAACACTTATTCCTGAGCCTATTAAAGCAGATGAAGTTAATAATATTCTTTTAGCTTTAATCATTATTTATCTCCTAAATCTTCATCTAAAATAACAAAACTATCATCTTTAGTATTTTTAAATTCATTATCAATTTCTTCATAATATTCACTTGTATTTTTAGCAAAATTAGATGAATTATTTATTTCATTTAAAGCTTCATTAAACTCGCTATCAGTCATAGTTCTAATAAACTCCTCATATGTCTTTTGGCTTTGAGCAAATCTCTTATTAAATTTCTTAGTTAATTTATCATTAAAAATTTCTGAATCTTCTCTTCGATCTATAAAATATTTCATTTCTCTTAAATACTTAGCACTTGGCTCATTAGTTTCATTTGCAAGTTTTGGATTATCTAAAAATAAAGCATTAATAATCATGTTTAATTTCATATTAATAATTTTTAGTTCCACAGACTCTTTAAAAAATAGTTGTCTAAATTTACCATAAAGTGGTCCTAAAGCAGCATGAGTTCCCTTATTAAAAGTTCAAAATAAATCGAATTGAAACGAATGCATTAAATGTTTTTCTAACTGACCATAAATTCTTTCCTTAACAGCTTGATTAACTTCACCATAAACACTTTTATTTTGCTTAGCTAATTCTTCAGTCCATCTAATTCAAGCTCCAGCATCTTTGCCACTAAGTCGTCCTGAAAATCTTATTTCTGTTTCTCTAGCTAATTGCTGTTTAGTTTTTTGCAAAATACTAATCTGCTTTTCTAATTGTTTAACTGCTCTTCTTCGACGTTTCAAAGCAAGATGTTTATCTTTAGCTATAGTTTCTTTAATATTTTCTTCACTAAGTTCATCTGCTTCTTCTGAAGCTTCTTCTTTATTGTCATCAGCAAGATTAATAAATTCATCTTTATTTTCTTCAACAAGCTTTTCGTTTTGTTTTTCTAAACCTTTAGCTTCTTGAGTTTCTTTATCCTTATCTATATCCACCATAATTTAATCTCCCTTATTCTTAATTAATTACTAATATCCCGCATATATGCGCGCATAATGCTCGCATATATGCACAATATTAGAATTTGATACTTATTAGTTTTTTGCAATACTACGCATACATGCACCTATAATATACGCATACATGCGCAGTATTGCCTACTTATATTTGAAAAACATCTGCTTTTCTAAATTGTTATAGTAAATATCTAATCTAATTCTCTGATTTGAAGTGATGTTAAATAAACATTTACCATATCGAGCAGAAACCAAATATCTAGTTTCACTTTTAAGCAGCTGGTTAGAATTCTTAAATAAATTCTTAGTTGCTTCTATATCTTGATCCTTAAGACCAAAAAACATTGAATATTGACAATTTTCAATAATCTTAGTAGCATCTTCGCCTGAAAAATCATTTGGATTTTGTGTAGTAAAAATATTACCTGCATAAAACTTTCTAAAAGTTTTGGTATTTTCCCTCATAGCTCTTAAAATGGCAGGATTATTCTTATCAACATATAAATGTGCTTCATCAATAACTAAAGCACAATAAGTGGCTAAAGCTTCAAGTTCTTTAGCATCAATTAAACTTTGCCTATGTTCTTCTAAATACTTAAGTCTCTTTTTTTCATTTGCTAACGCGTTAGCATAAACTATATCATTAATAAAATTCAATAAGCACAAAGTACCTAATTTAGCAGCTCTAGTGTCTTTATTTGTAACCAAATTTGAAGTATTAAAAACAATAAAATCATTTTTAAGTTCAATATTAGTATGTCCATTAAATAAACTTTGAAACTTTCCATTATCCTTAAATAAAAATGAAAGTTTTTCTATTAAGTCATCCAAAATAACTTTTTTCCTTTTAGAATCATTAAATCGATTAGTATCATACTTTTTCATAAAACTAATCAAATTGCTTATTGTTGGTCATTTATTATTAGTTCAATCATTAAGATCATTTAATTTAAAAGCTTCTTTAGCTTTATAAAAGTCTTTTAAAATATTTTGAAATAAAATTCATTCACTATTTTCAAAACTAATAAGTAAATGAAAAAATTCTTCTAATCAACTTAAATGGTTATTAATAATAGTTTCCATATTATTGCTATCACCATCTTTTAAACTATTTCTAATTTGTAAAGGATTAATAATTGTTCCCCTACCACTACCTAAATCAATAATTTGTCCATCTAAAGTATTAGCTAAATCTAAATATTCTGCTTGTGGATCAATAACCACAACTTTATTATTAGCTGCTAATAAAGAAGTAAGCATCTTCTTAGTGAAAGTAGTCTTACCTTTACCTGAAGTCCCTAAAATAAACATATTAAAATTAGTTCGATTACCATCACCTAATTTAAATAATTTAAAAGTAATTGGATATTGTGTTATTTCTGATTTACCTAAAAGTAAATTATTATTATCATTCAAAGCATCAGTTTCAAAAGGTCAACCAATAGCTAGATTATATGAACTAATCCAATAGTTTTCATTTTCCAATTTTGAAAAAGGAAAATTACAAAAATCCATTAAAGCAAAGAATTGTCGATACCTTAAATTATTTAAGCTAATTGAAGCTTTAGAAACTATATTTCTAGTACTCTTAGTTTGATAATTTAAATCCTTTAAACTATCTGCTTCATTTAAAATGTAAATGTTAGTACTAAATAATTTTTGACCGTCTTTATGGATTTGATAAATCATATCCATTGTTGCCTGTTCATCAATAGAACCTGCAACCTGACTTGTTACTGACCTATCAATGGATGAACTATCAATTGATGCTAACATTGATTTATCCAAATGCTTATTAACCAAAGCATCAGGAATATTGTAGTTATTTCAAACTACCATTCCATTTGAATTGAAAATTTCTTTTATTCATTTTTCATTAAGTTGATATGGTAGCTTATTAATACATAAAATACGATAGAACTTGTTATTTAAATTAAAATAATCATTTTTAAAATTAACATTTTCATAAGCAAATAATTTATCTAATGAACCACTTGTGCCATACTCATAGTCTTTCAAAAATTCTTTAATTTGTTCATCAGTTGCATTCTCAAATAAATTTAGTTTTGCTACAAACTTTAATAAATTAAAATCATCTAATATTTCTAATAAAATATTACAATCACTAAATTTCTCTTCAATAGTTTGAATATAGCTATCTAAAGAATTTAAGTTAATAGCGTTTATAATCAAATAATAATTATCAGTAAGTTCATTAGAATCTAACTTCTTAAAATCTTTAATATTTTCTTCATAATAACTACTTCATAATTTTTCATTATGTAGTGTATTATTTTTAATATTTTCAATATATTTTAAATTAATTGTAAAGTCTGCTTTTTCTTGCATTTTTACAAAAGATATTTTAGTTTCTACATTAGCTAAAGCATTAGCAAAATTATCAATAAAAGCTTCTTGAGTTTCAATATCTTCTTGTCAAATGTTTAGACCCCTCAATTTGAAAACTGAAAAATAATTACTATTTACATTCGCGCCAAACAAATGCGAACTCGACTTTTTATTTTTAATAACTCCTAACGCTACTAAAGAATCATAAGGATTTAAATCAGTTGCATCTCTTTTGGCTTTCTTCCCATAATTTTTTGGCAGGATTCAAAACAAAAACATCCTTCATAACAAAACATATATTTTGCAGTTATTCTTTCTTGATGGCAAAATCAGAATAACTCCTATCAAAATGAA
Source organism: Metamycoplasma buccale (assembly GCF_046774455.1). Lineage (GTDB taxonomy): Bacteria > Bacillota_I > Bacilli_A > Mycoplasmatales > Metamycoplasmataceae > Metamycoplasma > Metamycoplasma buccale. The sequence continues at coordinate 32,836 of NZ_CP177249.1, forward strand.
ACTAATTCACAAAACTAATCATAAATAACTTCAAACATTTAATAATTTTGAAATAAAAAATGCTAAAAAGAATCCTATTGCTACAATTGCAATAAGTTCATAAACATCTCTTACTGTTAATCATCTATTAACTTTCGACTTTCGATTCTTAATTCTTGAAGGTTGTAATGAAGTCATTAATATTTTCCTTTCTATTTTGGAGCTACAGCATTAGCTGCAACTGAAGCGCCCTTAGTTTTAACAGCATTTCTTATCTTATGGATTTCTTTTCCAGCCTTATATCCTTTTTGTGCAGTATGAGTAAAATCATTTGACATACTACCACCAATAAATGCTGTTGATACTTCTGCAAGTTTTTTAAATGAAAAACCTGTTCCAATAATTACTAACAATTGAAAAACTACACTACCAATCTCACCAATAAAAGCGGTTTGATTGCTTAGAAATGTTGAAGTTCTACCAACAAAAACACCCATCATTAAAAGGCCTATATAATAAACTGCACAAGATAATAAATTGCCTATATATTTTTCTTTTCAAATTTGTATTTTTTTATTATTATCATTAATGCTAAAAGCAGGTAAAAATGGAAATGAAACAAATAATAAAAAGTTAATAAAAACTTTTGAAACTACATCAAAAATAACTAATAACAATGGAATTGAAATTAATCATCCTACTAAAAGCAAGCTAAGGCCTATTGATAAAACAGATTTTGAATGTTCACCAAAACCAGCACCAAAAGCACTAATAAATGTTCTAAATCCTCAAGTTTGATCAAGAATTGTTTTATTTTTGTTTAAAAATATTGAAGGAATTTTTGATCTAACATTATCTGGAAACATATTTTTAATTAGGTTATCAGTAATAGAACCAAAATTATTATCACCGCCACTTGCTAAAGCATTAGTGATTTCGGTAAAAATGATATTAACAAACAATACTAACACTTGAAACATAATTAATAGCACAATGCCTTTAAAAGTAGCAAATAATGATGTCTTAAAAATCTCATTCGCTTTTGCTCCATCCATCTCCTTGGAGTATTTAAAAATAAAGAAAAAGAAATTAATCATTCATAAGACTGAACTAACAATTAAAAATTGGATATAAACATTAGGAGTTGATCAATTTTGATAACCATCACCTGGTCTAATTCCAAAAATAACAAAATTAGGTAAATCTATTGCAATTGATTTAAAAATAAATGCAACAGCTGTAAAAATCATAAATCCTATTAAAGCAAAATTAACCAACGCTAATCACAAAGCACTTCTAATAGGCAGCATAATAAGATCGGCTAATGGTTTTAAAATCTTAGCTAGCATACCCTATAAAATACCTTTAATTGCATATAAATTCATTTGTTTTAATGAAAAAATGTCTTTCAATTGATAAAGAATAACAGATGAGCTTTTACCGCCGTTTGATGGTTTTCTAACATTACCCTTAATAAGTTCGACTAATGGTCATAAAACAATTAAGAATAATAAAACTACCAATGCAGTTCACATTTTTCGATTATTCATTTTTCTTTTTTGTGGATCATCTTCTACTGAGTTTTGACTTTTAGCTATTAATGCGCAAGCTATTAATGCAATAATTGCAACTCCTATTAAAGCAATAAAAATTGCTCTTAATACTGTTTCAGAAAAATCTCCTAAAAATGAGAAAGTTTTATCATCAATTTTATTTCCCATAATATTTTTCTCCTTGTTAAATTACATAAAAAATATTTGGACTAATAGTTTTAAAAAAGTTAATAAAAAACCAACAAACCAATAAGCAAATTTAATTTACTTATTGAAGGTTGTTAGCAAAAATACATATTCATTATAACATATTAAAACTTATTAGTTTTAACATTCATTTTTAAAACACTATTTCAATTCTTAATGATTTTTTCTAAAAAGGTATCTTTAGCAGCTTCCTTTTTAGTAGCATCTAAACTATTTTCATAGCTATTAACATAAGCTTCTAAATTCTTAAAGTTTTTATCCTTATCCTTAAAAATTTGATTCAAATAATTTAAAGTAAAACGATAAATATAATAAGGCTCATTATTTTTATTTGATAATCATCTTGAGAAATCAATAAAAGAACCTGGCAGTTCAAAATTATTAGCCATAAAAGTAGGTACTAATACATCAAACAAAAATCTATAAGCAAATACTCAACTATATTCAAAATCAGTTTTATTACCTTGTGGAAACATAAAACTTATTGTCACATTTTTATTTTCAGGACTTTCCATTTCTGTAGCTAATAAATTACTTCAATCTAAAAACTCTAAAATATTTTTCATTAATTGTTCAGACATTGTCTTAAAAGCATTTTTTCTAGCCCCAGTAATTTCTGAAAAATACTCTTTATTTTCATCTTTATTAATATCATAAAGACTTAAATATCATCTAACTAACGACTGATACATTGCTTTTGATTTAATTTCCATGCTGTTTAATCTTAGCATCTCAAAGAAAATATGAGCTGTGTTATTTCATTGATCATAAATACCATCTTTAGTATATTTACCTGAATACATATCATTATGTTTATCACTAAATTTAGCTTTAAATTTATTATTTGAGCCTAAAGTATAAGGCATAAAGAAATGCTTATAACTAGCAGTAGGCACAGAACTTCATTTATTACTCATTCTTTGTTTTAAATCAGACATAGTAGTTTTCATTCAACCATCATCAACGGCATTAATCATGCCATCAACATATTTATCAAAAGCTGTTGCTCAAGTAGCATCAGCACCATAATGACGCATATATGCATATAAATCATTAATATTATTAGTTCTAATCAATGAGTCTAATGTTTGATCACTATTCAAGTATTGACTCATCTCATCAAGGAAACTTTTATGAGCTTCTCAAATACTAGCAAATTTATCTCCAGGAGCAAAATGATTATTAGCTTCAGAAGAAGCAAATTGTCTTAACATTTGATAAATATCACAGGCACCATTAATATCATTAGTCATTAGTCTTGAAGGAATATCGCCATATTTTTCCATAGGATATTCTTTATCAATATTAAAAGACATCATTTCTTCTAAAGACATTCAAAGACTTGGCACAATTTTATGCCATCCCTGAGCATTATAAACATTATCTTTAAACTTGTTAGTATTCTTATCAAAATAATCATCAGGATTGTTTAATGTTGAACCTTCACCTCTATTTGCAACATTATAAACTAAGTCTTTAAAATAATAAACATTATTATCTTTAGCATATTCTTCATTAGTTGATTTTCAAGTAATATAGCCTTCTTTTTTCTCAGGTTCCTTTTCTGGTTCTTTTGAAGGATCATTAGGTTTAGGATTAATAGGCTTTAAAGGATCAGGTCTTTTAGGATCTCACCAGCAACTAGCAACTACTAATGGACTAGCAACCACTGGTATAAGCATACCTAAATTTAACATTAATTTTTTTAAATTTTTTCTCATAAATTTCCTTATTTTTATTCTTAATAGAATTAATTATATCTTTATATTTCGCCTTTCATTAGTTTTTTAAGCTTTCTCTTTCTTAAAAAAGCTCACACAATTGGATAAATAAATGTTGCAATAATTAAAAAACTACAAACTGTTTTACCAATTTGCACTTCTTTATCTGTCCATTTAACTTTATCATATTTCATCATCGCATCAATGCCCATCATATAAGCTATCAAAAACAAATCTAAAACTATAATAATACCTAAATAAATTCCAAATCTTTTTCAAGTTAATCATTTAGGGAGCATCATTTTTGCTTGTGTATTATTCATAATTAACTACCTTTTTCTAATAAATTATCATTCTCAACCTTCTACCTTATCATCATTAGCTTCGGATTTATCCTCTAATACTTTGTTTTGATCATTAGAAATCTCTTTTTCATTTTTAAGTAAACCTTCACTTTCAGAGGCCTTTTCTTGAATATTAGAAGCATTCAAATCAATTTCTTCAGTATTAGTTTCACTAACTTTAGCTTTAACAACAAAAACTACCTTTTCTGCAATGACTTCTAGATTAACTTTCTTAGCTTCCTTAGCATCAGTATATTTGTTTAGCTTTAATTTTCCAGTAATTTCAATTAGATCGCCTTTATGAACATACTTTTTAATATTTTCAGCTAATTTATTAAAAGTTACAATATCAATAAAATTAATTTCCTTAACATTTTCTTTAACAGCTAATCTAAATCTTAAAAGATAAGTATTATTAGTTTTAGCTTCTACAAAATTTTCATTAACTAATCTACCAGATAAATTTACTTGGTTCATTTATTTCTCCTTACTTTTAGTTTGATTTAAAAATGTTTTATATTTATTTTCAGCATCTTTTCTAACATAAGTTTTAATTACAGAAACACTTTCAACAATTACCATTTCATAATCTTTAAAAATATCATCTCTTTTCTTTTTAATACTTTCAAAGTTTCTAGCAGAACCTTTGGCTACTGATTTATCGTCACCAATATTTTTAGCTCTCAATCTCAAAAATCTTTTCATTCTACAATCTTAAAGATTGACTTTCCTCTAAATACATATCATTTTGCAAGTCAGTGCATAAATCATTATCATAAGTTAAGACTTCGCCAAATTTTTCAGCATATTCCTTAGCAATATCTTTATTAAAGACAACATCAATACCATTTTCATAATCATTTACTTGCACATAATCACCATATTTTGCATATGAAATCATTAAACCATGAGCTAAATAAACATTTGCTTCAAGTCCATTTTCTCTTAAATCCATATCAACCAAAGCTTCTAAATCTTCATATAAAATTATTTTGTTATCAGCTAAAAAATTACTGAATGAATAATTTGCTAATTCATCTAATTTTTGACCAGCTTTAATAAAAGCTTCATTAGTTTTTGGTTCACATAAATCTTTCAAAGCATTAGTCATAGCCTCTATTTTTTGAATTCCTTCCGGTTTTCATTTAGTTTCAACTAATAATGAGCTATAAATTTTTTGATTATAGTCATCGTAAATACAACCCATATTATCAACAATATTTTTAACTGAATTAATATAAGTTTTTTGTTCATTAACATCCTCATATGAAGCAGCTATATCATTAAAATGATTATAAATTTCTTGATCATCACAAACAGTAGATGCATATTGTGTTATATAAAATAAATCTTCATTTTTAAAATACTTTTTCATTTTTATTTGTCCTTTTTATTAATTGATTCAACAGCTTCTTTTAAAACTAAATCAACATATTTACTTTTGAGACCATTTTTTCGAATATCTTGGTCAATAATTTCAATAATCTTGTCTTTAAGTTCTTTGTTTTCTTTAATATTTTTAATTTCCATTTTAGGTTTCTCCTTCTTTTTGCAAAGCATTAATTTTTACAAATAATTGTTTTTCAACATCTATCAAATTAAAAGCTTCATAATGTTTATTATCGAGTTTAACTTGCTCTGGTTTTAGATAACTATATTTATCATTAATAAAACATTCAAAAGCTAAATTTGTTTTCAACATCAATGGTTTAACACCAGGTTTTTTAATAATTAAATGTTCAGGTTTTTTAGTTTCAAGTTCTTTAACATCCATTACTGGTTTTGTTTTGGTACTTTCAGTTTGACTTGAACCTTTATCACTAGAAGTGTAGCTTTTAGAAACTACTTCTTTAGTTCCTAAACTTTCACTAAATTCTTTTAAAGTGTTTTTATCACCAGAAGCTAGAAAATAAACTAATTGGCAAGCACTTTTAAGTACTTTATCAACTTCGTCGTTGCCATGAGAATATTTTTTAAGTTGATGATAATCTTGCAATATCAACATAAAAAAGACATTTCTACTTCTAGAGATTGTAAGTTTATTATCAAATCTTGGAATTTGTGGTAAGTTTCCACATTCATCCAATAAAAAGAATGTTTTTCTTTTTAGTTTCAAGTTTTCACTTTTATTAGCTTTTTCAATTAATGTTTGATAAACTTGATCAATTAGCATAGACACTAAAAAGTGAAATGCAGGTTTATGATCAGGGTAATGAATAAAAATAGCAAAAGGTTTTTCCGAACTAACAATCTTTTTTAAATTAAAAATATAACTATCTCTTAAAATTGGTTTAATAATTTCATTCTTCCTAAAAATACTTAAAACACTAGTAGCATTAGCAAAAATTCCATTTAAAGTATCAACAGTTGTTAGCGGCAACCCTGTAATTTCGCTATAAAGTGAGTCTCAATAATAAGACTTTTTCTCTGCTTGTTTTTTAGCATATAAAATCCATTTTGAAATATCATTTTTCACTGGATTTCATCTAAAGTTATTAATACTTAACATATTAGCAATTGTTTCAAAGTTAAATTGATTTTTATTAACTAAATTAGGTTCATCAATTGATAAAAGTAATAAGAATTTTGCAATAATGACAATCACATTCTTAGCATTATTTGTTCACATACTATTTTCACCAGTTGAAATGTTTCAATTTAAGGCTTCAACAGTATTATTAATAATTTCATAAGCATGGTTAATATCTAAATTTAAATCATTAGTCTTTTCACTATGGACGCAGTTATAAGCAGCACTTAAAGGATTTCAAGCTAATGATTTTTCCGGATTACTAAAATCAATAGTATAGATTTTATAGTCATTATTTTCCAATGTTTTTCCTACAAATTGAATCACTTCTTTCTTAGGATCAGTAATAATCATATTAGGTTTATTTTCATAACCTAAATGAGCCATAAATTCAATATTAGGAATAATAATTCTTTGAGTCTTACCAGAACCAGGAGGTCCATTAACAATAGCATTTTGGTCTAAATCATTAACATATCATCATTTCCTATTCTTACTAAAAGTTAATAATCAATTAGCTTCAGTATCATCAGCAATTTGATGTCTAAATAAATTATTTAATTCTTTTTTAGACCCTTCATGAGTTGCACAATTATAAATTCAATCTTTAGAAGTTTGTGATGTCATTCTAGCTCATAAATCTTTAGCTCAATTTTTAAGTTCTTTTCAAAATAAAAACAAGCCCAAACCAAACACTAAAGCTAAAGACATCAAACTATAAGCATACTTAGTTTTCTTAATCACTAATAATGTTGAATTTCAAAATGTCTGGAAGTGATTTAACTTTTTATAAGTTCCCATAAAAATATTAAAAATGCAAGCTAATAAAAACATTCCAAATAAACTAACAAAAATTCACAAAAATATCTTTCCAACTACTTTACCATTAGTTAATTTTCTCTTTTTCATTTTCTATTTACCTACAACTTTGCTCGATAGTTTTTATGCAATAATTCAAGTTCTCTAACAGTTTTAGCATCAAATTCTTTTTCAGCAAGTTTCATTAATTTATTTGAGTTATTATCAAAACTAAAAAAGTCTAAAAAATTCGAAATAAATTGGCCAGCATCATACTTATTACTAATTTCTTTTGATTCTTTTCTTGCTTCTTGCAAAGCCTTAATGATTTTGTTGCCAATTTGTTTTTCAAAATCATCCTGTTCTTTCTTGATGATGTCATTAATTCTTTTTTCAAGATATTTATCACCATCAGTATTTAATCTTCTGATTAAATCGATTTTCTTTTGATAATCATCAACAGCTTCTTTATAAGTTGGATCTTTTTGGTATAAAAAGTTTTTAATTACTTCTATTTGATTTTTAGCTGCATCAGATAAACGTGCATAGCTTTTATTATGTTTATTTTTAAGTTCATCAGTAATAAACTTCGAAGCTTTTAAAAAATCAACATAATCTTGTTTTGGATCATCATTTAATTTTTCTTGATTTCTTTGTTTAACAAGCAATTTATTAACATTATTTAAAATTAGTTTTCTAGCATCTCAAACATCTTTAGTTAAATCATTTAATTTATTTACAAAATCACTATTGCCAATAGCATTTGCGATTTGACCCTTAAAAATATTCAAAGTTTCTAACTTAAAATTACCCTTAACTCTTGTTGGCTCTTTTTCATAAAAGAAAAGTTCGACATGTGGATATTGAGTATTACCATCCATAGCATAAAAGCAATTAATGTTTTTAGGATCAAAACCATTAGCCATTAACAGTTTTTCAAAATAAGGTTTAATAATTTCATGCCACTTATTTTTATGGAGCATATTATTTTCACCAGTTGAAATGTTTCAATTTAAGGCTTCAACAGTATTATTAATAATTTCATAAGCATGGTTAATATCTAAATTTAAATCATTAGTCTTTTCACTATGGACGCAGTTATAAGCAGCACTTAAAGGATTTCAAGCTAATGATTTTTCCGGATTACTAAAATCAATAGTATAGATTTTATAGTCATTATTTTCCAATGTTTTTCCTACAAATTGAATCACTTCTTTCTTAGGATCAGTAATAATCATATTAGGTTTATTTTCATAACCTAAATGAGCCATAAATTCAATATTAGGAATAATAATTCTTTGAGTCTTACCAGAACCAGGAGGTCCATTAACAATAGCATTTTGGTCTAAATCATTAACATATCATCATTTCCTATTCTTACTAAAAGTTAATAATCAATTAGCTTCAGTATCATCAGCAATTTGATGTCTAAATAAATTATTTAATTCTTTTTTAGACCCTTCATGAGTTGCACAATTATAAATTCAATCTTTAGAAGTTTGTGATGTCATTCTAGCTCATAAATCTTTAGCTCAATTTTTAAGTTCTTTTCAAAATAAAAACAAGCCCAAACCAAACACTAAAGCTAAAGACATCAAACTATAAGCATACTTAGTTTTCTTAATCACTAATAATGTTGAATTTCAAAATGTCTGGAAGTGATTTAACTTTTTATAAGTTCCCATAAAAATATTAAAAATGCAAGCTAATAAAAACATTCCAAATAAACTAACAAAAATTCACAAAAATATCTTTCCAACTACTTTACCATTAGTTAATTTTCTCTTTTTCATTTTCTATTTACCTACAACTTTGCTCGATAGTTTTTATGCAATAATTCAAGTTCTCTAACAGTTTTAGCATCAAATTCTTTTTCAGCAAGTTTCATTAATTTATTTGAGTTATTATCAAAACTAAAAAAGTCTAAAAAATTCGAAATAAATTGGCCAGCATCATACTTATTACTAATTTCTTTTGATTCTTTTCTTGCTTCTTGCAAAGCCTTAATGATTTTGTTGCCAATTTGTTTTTCAAAATCATCCTGTTCTTTCTTGATGATGTCATTAATTCTTTTTTCAAGATATTTATCACCATCAGTATTTAATCTTCTGATTAAATCGATTTTCTTTTGATAATCATCAACAGCTTCTTTATAAGTTGGATCTTTTTGGTATAAAAAGTTTTTAATTACTTCTATTTGATTTTTAGCTGCATCAGATAAACGTGCATAGCTTTTATTATGTTTATTTTTAAGTTCATCAGTAATAAACTTCGAAGCTTTTAAAAAATCAACATAATCTTGTTTTGGATCATCATTTAATTTTTCTTGATTTCTTTGTTTAACAAGCAATTTATTAACATTATTTAAAATTAGTTTTCTAGCATCTCAAACATCTTTAGTTAAATCATTTAATTTATTTACAAAATCACTATTGCCAATAGCATTTGCGATTTGACCCTTAAAAATATTCAAAGTTTCTAACTTAAAATTACCCTTAACTCTTGTTGGCTCTTTTTCATAAAAGAAAAGTTCGACATGTGGATATTGAGTATTACCATCCATAGCATAAAAGCAATTAATGTTTTTAGGATCAAAACCATTAGCCATTAACAGTTTTTCAAAATAAGGTTTAATAATTTCATGCCACTTATTTTTATGGAGCATATTATTTTCAAGTCCTAAATCACCAGGATTTATAACCAGATCCCAACAAGTTTGTTTTAAATTCTTAAATTCTCTTTTTAAAACATCAATATCTTTAATATCAATAGGCTTATCGGCCATCAAGTTATATAAACCAGATTTTTTATTACATTTTACATTTTCTTTAATATGATTTCTCATATATTCTTTTCTAGCTGCATCAGAGTTAAATTCATAACTTTCCTTTAAATCATTGTCATTAAAAACACAGCACTTATCACTTCTAGTTAAATAATCTAAAACCTTGCCATTATTAACTCAATTGTCTAAAGAATGATAATGACCTTTATTAGAAACATAACCACTTTTAGTGGTCATATAGTTTAGCAATACAACTACATTATTTCTAACCATTATCTAACCTTTCCAAGTAGTTTAAGTCATTCCATTCCTTAAACTCCTTTAACTATAAGCAACAAACTATATCTATCTAATTTTTCTAAAAGGCAAGTTTTATTCAAAAACTCTATTTTTTTTAAAAAGACAAGAGCTTAAAACACCTAACCTTAAAAAGTTAAGTTTTTGATTTAATTAATAAGTTTGGAAATAGCAATTAAGACAAACCAATGCCCATTCCATTCGCTCAAAACTCCTTATCAAACAGCATAGCTATTTCCAACATTTATCTTTAGAAACCGATAAGTTATAAACTTCTTTTTCTGTTTATCATAAGTTTTCTGATAATCAAAAAGTTCTTTAAGTTTTAGTCCAACAATTTCGCCAAATTTTCTAAGCATTCTATATGCTTGACTTTTACTTAGTTTTAAATAATTGTTATGACATAAAATCTTGACCTGATTTTTAATATTTTTCTTATGATGTTTCATCAATAAATTTTGCTTTTTTTCTAGCTTCAAAAAAAGCTTCAAACTTTCTAGAAATTTAGGCATCTGTAAAAACATTAAAATTCAAGTTTTTTCATTAGCAATTTTGTAGTATTGACTACCCTTTTCAAATCTACAAAATTCACTAAGTTTAATAGCTCCATTTTTTCTAACCAAAAGATTTTTATCTTCCAAATTTTTAAGTGCCACTTTAACTGAATTTTCATTAAAACCAAAATCATCAATCAAAAGTTTTTTAGGCACAAATTTATAAAGAGCTCTTTTTTTCATTAACACTGAAAAAATGAAAGTTTCTAACCTTGAGTTTTTAATTAAATCAAAAACTTTTTTAGCTATATTAACTTTAATTTTTAAAACTTTTTCTACCCTTAAAGTTTTAAAAATCTTCATAGCTCTAATTTTTGCTAAATTTTCTCTAAATAATAATCATTCTCGATCCTCTATTCTTAAACTTTCATCAGTTGCGTAATCAACTGAAGTATATCTGTTTAGCTTATTTATTCAACTCATAAATTCCTTTCCATCAAAATTTAATTTTTGAATACAAAAGAAATTTCTGATATAATTAATTTGACAGAGTAAGTCAATTTGGTTAAGTTGGTCCCCACCAACTTTTTCTTTTGTATTTTTGCTAAATTTTTTAACCATTAGCCGAACAGTAAAATTAAAAAAGCAAGTTTCAACCTGCCTGACTTTAAGTTTGCGATTTTTAATTTAGTCGCACCCCAATATTTCTACACTTCCATTATTTTTCTTGTTTATCAAATGAATTAATTTCTCTTGTTTTAAATAAAAAGCTAGATTCTATTGTTTCAGTTTCTAATTTTTGTTTCTGAATTCTTTTCACTAACTTAGAATTTAATAGCATATATAAAAGCATTAAGAAAATAAATACGGTCAATGAAGCAACTAAAAATATTAATGAATATGCAGTAACTGCTTCTTTAATAACTAAATACAATGTTTTATATATAAAAGGAATAAATTGAAAAATTAATGTTGTTATAGAAATGCTAAGTAAAATAGAGTTTTCTATTTTTACAAATATTAAAATAAGTAAAATTGTAATAAAAATTACTGAATAAATAGTTTTTATTGTGATGTAATAATTTCTAATTCTTGCTTCCTTTAAAACATTTTTATATGGTGTTATAAAAGAAAGACAAAGTATAATAATCAAAGTAAGAGATGATAATACAGAAAAAGTTATTCAAGTCTTTTTGCTATTCTTTAAATTTTTATTCATTAGTTTCCTCGTAAAGATCTTAATATTTTAATTATTAATAATAACAAATAATTATAGCATAATTTATTCAACTTCAAGGGAAATACTAAACAATGAGAGTAAAAAAAACTTAACCAATTTCTTGATTAAGTTTGTGGTCCTCACCATATCAAGAGGCTCTTAAATAGAGACTTTAACCAATCCTGTTGGCTCTACGACTTTACATAATTATTATAATATATAAAAAATAATAATCTACATATTACTAATTCAAAAATTAGTACTCGTTAACCATAAAAAGAAAAATTATGAAAAAATAAAAAAAATAAGAATATTTGTTTCCAAATACTCTCCCGAAAAAGTTGTTTGAATTATTTTTTTTAAAATAACAGTTACAACTTAATCACTATGATTAATTATAGCAATTTTTAATTTTTCTTTTTAATAATTTGATTTAATCATCAAATAAACTTTTTACCTATTGAATTTTAATTATTTGTTCCTTTACTTACTATAACTAAGGCAGGTTTAATTGTTCTATTATTTAGCTTATAACCAATATTTTTTACTTCAATTATTGTGTCTTTAGGTTCATTAGAATCAACTAATGCGAAGTTTTGATGAATATTTGGATCATACAAGTCGCCAACTTTAGGAATTATTTTTGCTATTTTAAAATCATATAAAACTTGTTCAATTTGACCATAAAGCATTTTGAAACCTTTAATAAAATTTTGAACAATATTGTTTTCAATATTTTTAGCACTATTAATAGCTAATTCAAAGTTATTTAAAGGCAAAATTAACTCTTCTAAAAATTTTTGTAATGCATAATCTTTAGATTCTTTCAATTGTTTTTCTAAATGTTCATTATTTTTTTGTTTGTGCTCGTTAATTTTTTCTTGCGCCTTTTTTTGTAACTCAGTAACTTGAGATTTAAATTCTTGCTCCATAACAGAACTTTTTATTTTTAATTGATCAATTTTTAAATTTAAGTTATCAATTATTTTTTCTTCTTCATCAATGATTTTATTTTTTTCTATAATTGTTTTTAAAAAAGAAATATATTGTTCGGGTGTAGGAACATGATTAATAATTTCAATTTCATTTCTATTTTTTTTGTCTTTAGAACTATAATAAATTAATTTTTTATTTTCAGGAATTTCTTTATCTATTAAAAAATCTTCAAGATGTTTATCTAATTTGTTGTCAAATTTTATGTATGTTTTTATTATTTCATCTTTATTTTCAATTTCTTTTTTTCCATGAAACTCTTTAATTTTCAATTCTAAATAATCATAGTTATTAATTTTCATGATTTTGCTCCTTTATTATTTTTTCCAAAATATTTAATGCTTCAAAAGATTCTTCATAATTAATATTATTTGGGCCTACAATACTTATCTCTTTAATGTTTTTTTCATTAACAAAGTCAATTTTTTTACTAATAATGCTTAAGTTAGGACGAGAGACATCCAATTTTATTTTATTATCTTCGTCTAAATCATTTTCTATTGTTTCTCATACTGATTTACTTTCTATTAAATCTAAAATTTCTGAAACATTTTCGCGGCTGATATTTTTAGATAAAATGATTGCGCCTTTATTAAATGTTTTTGTTTTGGTTTCTTCTTCAAAAACAAAAACATTTTTTATAAATTTTTGCAGAATAAGTTCATAGTTTTTAACTTGCTTACTAAAGATTGGCATTAATGCTTTTGCTTTTTTTGCTAATTCAATAAGAGGTGTGTCAATTAGTCTTTCTTTAAAAAGTCTAATTGCAACTCTTAAATCATTAACTTCTATTTTTTCTTTATCAAAATTAAACAATCTACTTTCAACTTTACCGGAGCTAGTTACAATTACTACTATAGCTGAAGCATCATTTAAAGTTGTTAATTGAATACTTTTTAATGTTTCTGAGGCATTGTTAGAAGTGGCAATTAAAGTAAATCCTGCCATTTCACTAACAATAGAAGCCGCTTCTTCTAAAGTGGCATTAATTTTTATCCTTCTCTTAGCAAGCAAATCTTCTAATTTTTCATTAAAATATCTTTTTGGATTATAGACTAAATATTTAGCATAATACTCAAGACCTTTAGTTGAAGGAATTCTGCCACTAGATGTATGATACTTTTCTAAAAGTCCTTCTTCTTCTAAACTTGCCATAATATTTCTTATTGTAGCTGAACTACAATTTAGACAAAATTTATTTACAAGTTCTTTTGATGCTACTGCTTCACCTGTTTCTATATATAAATCCACTATTAACTTAAAATAGTGATTCTGTTTTTCTGTTAGAATTCCTACTTTTTTATTAATCATAAAGCTCCTTAAATATATTTACTTTTAATATTTTAGCACTCTTTTGCTATATTTGCTAGTTTATTGCTAAATAAATAAAAAATGCAGTTATTGCTGCATTTTGGTCAACTTTGTGAAATGGCGCGCCCGGCAGGAGTTGAACCCACAACCTCTTGGGCCGTAACCAAGCACTCTGTCCAATTGAGCTACGGGCGCATTTTGGAGCCACCAACCGGATTCGAACCGGTAATCAGGGTGTTGCAGACCCATGCCTTGGCCGTTTGGCTATGGTGGCAACACATGGAAAATTGCATTATTATTATAATATAAATTAATTTTAACAAAATAAATTGTTGGAAATTATTGGGGTTAAAAAAAATATAGAAGTATTAGAGGGCTATACTTCTAATATATATTTCTTGAAAAGGAAATATATTCTTATTATAATATTTTTTTTAAATAAAAATTCAAATTTCTATTAGTATAATTAACTTTTTTAAAATTTTAGTAATTTATTTAATAGCAATATATTTAATAGTTGTTCTTTTAATGGTTTTTTTCAATAAATCTTCAACTTTTTTAGAACCTAAATTGCTTGTATCTTTACTATAAGAAATAAGTGAACAATTTGGCAAAGTAATATCAATAGGCGCATTAATAAAAGTAGATTTTTTATTCATTTCTCGTGAAGTTAAAATAGTTATTAAATTATTAATAAATCATTCTGGTCTAGTTCCAACACCTAGTCTATCTATAAATAAATAATCAACTTCTGTTAGTAGTCTTGTAATATGTGTTGATTCACTTATATTACGCTGATTTGTATGATAAGAATTAAATAATGAATTAGCATCTATCAATGCTACAGTTTTATCTTTATTTGTACCTATTAAAGTTGATAAATATTTTAAAATCATTCGTCCATAAATAAATTCTTCATCAACCAAAAATAATCCTTGATTTGTATTGGTGTTTGTTATTACTTTAATAGTTTCTTGTAAAGCAGCCGGAAATCTTTTCATAGCTAAATTAGCATCACTTAATATTTTTTTAGGTTTTTGTTTAGAGGGCATACTAAAATACAACTCTAAATCAGAATCTAAAGGGGTAATATCAGTTAATCAAAAATTTTCATACATTTTTTGCTTTTTAAAACTAGCATCGTTAGTGATATCAATTTCTAATGCATTATTTTTATTTAAAATTAAAGATCAACTAGGAGTTTTAGTAGGATTTTGTTTAATAAAGTTATAGTATTTTTGGAGTAAATTCATTCCCTTACTAATTTGTGTTTTGTTTAACTTTAATGAAGTAATTATTTGCTTAATTTGTTTATTAGCCAAAATTTCCTTTTTCTCTTTATCTAATTTTTCTTCATCAAAAACATGATTATTTAAAACTTTATCAAACAAAGATTTTTTAATCATATTTTTTCTCCTCTAATAATATTTAACTTTATTTTAATCATCTCAATTTGTTTCGCCACATAAATTAAGAATTTTTTCACTTGTTTTTTCAATATCCTCATATTCTGATTGATAAGAAATGTTATTATTCATTTTTTTAGATAAATAAGTAGCATTTAACTCTAAATCTACTTCATCGGCTAAAAATAAATCACGCTTTGCATAATCTTGTGCAATTTTTTCAATGTAATTTACGATTATTATTTTATTAACATTGATAGAAAAATTAATAAATAAATTAATACAGTTATCATTAAATTTTATTTTTCTTAATTTTTTAATCATTAAAAGTTGTGAAGGACTAGATTCATTTCCGGTTATAAATTTAATAAAATCTTCAGACGCCATAGTTTTTATTGCATTTTTATTATTCATAACTTCAAAATTATTAAAAAACTTTGTTGCTTTAATATTTATTTTTGACAAATCAAAAACTTCATAAAATTTTTTGCTTATGTCACGCTTATTTTCTTTGTCAAAAGTAAAAATGCCCTGGTTTTTCAGTAAACTTTGATACTTTTCTTCTCCTAGTTTTTCTATTATAAAAGATGATATAAAACTATTTTTGCTTATTTCATTGGCATTTAAAGGTCTTTTTAAACTAAAAAGAATTCCATCATTATCTCAATTATATGATTTTAATAAACCAATTGCTTCTAGTTTATTTCTTGCATCTTCTATTTGATCTTTAGTAAGAAGTAAAAATTCGGTAGTTTCATCAAGGGTGTGAGTTTTTTGAATATTAATGCTTAAATTAGATAAATCATTCAAATATTGATAAAAAGAAGTAGCATTTGTTCCAATAATACAACTATAAAATAGTCTTAAATTAGTTAAATCAGTTGAAGTTATATTGTCAAGTCTTTCAACTAAATAATTATTAGACATTTTTACTCCTTTTTTGGTGTGCTAGTAATTATTTTAAGTTGTTTAGAATGCCATTTTATGGTTTTGTAGTTTTTTAAAATTCTTTTAAATAAATAAACATATTTTATTCACATATTAAAATAAAAAAATAACCCTTATAAATAGGCTATTTTTTAAAAATATTAATATTATTAACATTAAAATATTGTTAATTTTTTACGTTATAGAATTCACTTTTATGAGATTTAAAATGTATTTTTTTTAATAATTTTGTGTGATAAAACTTCTTTTTATTTCACTTTTGAAAAATATGAAATTTTTTTTAATTTTTTAATATTAATTTACCTCTAAACTATGTAAAAATTGGCTAATAAAATTTAATTCCAAATCTTCTAAAATTTCATTACCTATTTTTGTTACTGAAACATTTTGCAAACTTAATTCATTAATGTTGCTAACATTTAAGTCAAAATCTGATCTTAAAGTTGCTAAATATTTATCTCTAATGGCATGTTCTTTAAAGTCATTTAATTTATTTTGCAAAACTTTTGGTAATTCATTAATTGATTTATAAATTTCATCTAATGTACCATATTTATTTAATAACTTGCTTGCAGTTTTAGGTCCAATTCCTGGTATTCCTTTAAAATTATCGCTACTATCACCAATCATAGCTTTATAATCAATTACTTGATTAGGCATAAAATCATAATATTCATGAAAATTATTTTTTGTTAATAAAATATATTCACTATTTTTTTTCTTAATAATAGATACATTATTATCTACTAATTGATTTAAATCTTGATCTGCTGAAAAAATTAATATTTCATTATCTGGAAACATTTTTACTATTTTAGCTACCAAATCATCAGCTTCAAAACCATCTTTATATAAATTTTTAATATTGACATTGGTTAAGATATCTTGTATTAAATTTAATTGGATATAAAAATCTTGTGGAGCTTTTTGTCTTGTAGCTTTATACTCTTTAAACATTTCGTGACGAAAAGTTTTAATATGTGAGTCAAAAGCAAAAAAAACATTTTCTGGGTGATAATACTTAATTAATAAAGAAAAAGTGTTAAAAAATGCAACAATAGCATTAGTTTTAATTCCCTTACTATTTTGTAAAATTGCCCCCCCACTATACATAGTTGCATAATATGAACGATATGCTAAATAAGTACCATCAATTACTAAAATTCTATCCTTCATTAATAATTCTCCAATTTCTTAATATATATTTATCAAGTGTTTTAATAATAGTAACTTGAATTATTTTATTTTTGATTTCTAAAAGTTCCGGTTTATTTGCATAAACAAAAATAGAAATTTTATCTGTTGAGTCTTGTAAATCAACTATATAATAATCACGATTTGATGATTTTGATTTTCTTTTTATAACATTAGAACAATATAGTATTGTTAAATATTCATTACCAATATGCATATCTGCAAGTCTTGTTCCTACTTTTTCATATTGACTAGTAATAGAAAAATTGTATGAATTACCTAATAAGTCAATTTCATTTTTAGTTTCTTCTTCGGTATTTGTTTCTAAAATTTCAGTAGGTTGATAATTTTTTATATCTTCTTGATAATCAAATAATGAAGAATTTTCAGTTTTTTTGACTTTAAAAAGTAATCTAAGATCAGAGTTATCTTTATCAATTTCATTTAATAATGTTGCTTGATTAAATCCAAATGAACGTAATGCATTAGATTTTATTAATAATTCAATATTGGCAATGCCAAATGATTTAATTGACAAAAGCGATACAAACATGTGTAAAAAATTTGTGTATTTTCCAATTTTGTCACGGTTCGAAACAATTAATTTTATTGTTTCAGGACCTAAACCTTTAATCATTGTAAAAGGTAATATTATTTTATTATTGTAAACTGTTGCATTTTGCTTTGATAAATTAATGTCAGGAGATAATATTGAAATTCCCATTCTTTTTGCTTCTTCAACATATTTAAATATAGTTTCATGAGTGCCATGGGCAGATGAAATAATGGCAGTATAAAATTCTAATGGGTAATGAGCTTTTAAATAAGCCATTTGGTAAGAGGTTATTGCATAACTTACTGCATGGGATTTATTAAAACCATATTCAGCAAATTTTTCAATATTTTCATAAATTTGATTTGCCAATAAAGAACTATAACCATTTTTAATTGCGCGAGAAATAAAATTTATTTTAATTGCTTGCATTTCATCTAATTTCTTCTTTGATATTATTCTTCTTACATTGTCAGCTTCTGCAAATGTCATGTTCGCAACAACTTGGCAAATTTGCATAATTTGCTCTTGATAAATAATAATTCCATATGTATCTTTTACAACTTCATCATATTTTTCAGTAACTTGTGGAATAACTTCTAGCTTTTCTTTTCTCTTTGCATAAACATGTAAGTTTTCCATTGGTCCTGGTCTAAATAAAGAAATAATAGCAACAATGTCTTCAAATTTGTTTACTTTTACTTCTTTTAAAGTTTTAATCATTCCATAACTTTCAAGTTGGAAAACTCCAATGGTGTTGCCATTTGTTAGTAATTTAAATGTCACATGATCATCATAAGGAATTTTTGACAAATCAATTTTTATATTTCTACTTTCTTCTATTTGGGCAACTATTTCTTTAATGGTAGTTAAGGTTTTAAGACCCAAAACATCCATTTTTAGTAATCCAAATTCTTCTAAATATTCCATACTTATTTGAGTTTGTTGAATTTCGTCATCTACTTTATAAGTTGGAACTAATTCCTTTATTTTTTTAGCACCTATTACTACACCAGCAGCATGAGTCCCTGTTTGTCGATAAAATCCTTCCAATTTGCTAGTAACATTAACAATCTTATTGGCAAATTCTGAATCATTAGGATTTAATTCATTTAATTTAATAGCGAACCTTTTATTCTTTTTATATTCTTCAAGCAAACTGATATCATCATTACTAATGGTTTTAGAAACAAGATTTATTTGTATAGGCGATACATTGTATGCTCTCATTACATCTCTAATTGCACTTTTTTTACCAAGGGCAGAAAAAGTTACAATATTTGCAACATTATCAAAACCATATTTATTAACCAAATATTTTATTACTTCTTGCCTTCTATCATCTTGGACATCAGTATCAATATCTGGCATAGAAACACGTTCAGGATTTAAAAAACGTTCAAAAATTAATCCATATTTAAGTGGATCAACTTCTGTTATTCCTAAAATATAACTGACCAATGATCCCGAAGAACTACCTCTACCAGGGCCAATAGCTATATCATTGTTTTTAGCTCAATTAATTCAATCTTGAATTATTAAAAAATAATCAGCAAATTTTAATTTATTAATAATAGAAAGTTCATATTGTAATCTTTTTTCATATTCTTTAGTTCATTCTTCTTTTTTAAAAACCTTAACTAATTTTTGTTTAATCAAAGTTAATAAATATTCTTCTGATGATATATTTTTATCATTTTTAAATTTAGGCAAAATGTATTCTTGTTTCTTAAATTCAAAATAGCAATTTTTTATTAGAATATTTGTATTTTTTATTAATGTTTCTTGAAGTTCATTATTACATTCAAAATCAAATTCTAGAGGATCAAAAATATAATTATCTTTTTCTTCCTGATTTTTCATTATTCTAAGAACTTTTAAAACATCATTATCTTCAAATTCACTAATAATATTATGATTAATAATTAGCGATTTAAGAACATGGGATTTTATAAAATCTTTATTAGATTGAATACTATTAAATTGGAAAGAATAATAATAATTTTGAAATTCAAAAACTTGCTTAGTTAAAGCATAAAATCCATATAAAGGATGTTCAATAATATAAATATTTTTAAAGAGAATTATTTCTGATAAAGTTTGACTTTTTCCACTTAGTGACTGATAAGAAATTTCTGATAATTCATCGAAACCTTTTTTATTTACTGGCAAAAGAATATAGCGAAACAATTTTTGATCGACCATTAAATCAATATCAAGACCAAATATTGGTTTAATATTATTTTCACTACATTTTTGAATAAATAAAGGCATACTAAAAAAATTAGTATGCTCGGTTATACATAAATATTCCATTCCATTTTCTTTAGCTTTTTTTATTGCTTCATTAGCTTGAATGCAGCTTTCCAAGAAAGAAAAAGTAGTATTTAAATGACCATTAATTAATTTCATATATCTAATATTATATTTATTTATAAATTAATAATTTTATATTCTTTGATAACCACTTCATCAACTATTTCGTTTTCTAAATTATAAAGATCACTTAATTCTTCTTCTAATTTCTTGGCTTCTTTTCTAGAAGGTTTAGTAACTGGATTTTTGGGAGCAAAAAGTTCACAAGTTTCACATGCCTTTTCAATTGAAAGTGAAAATGTCCCAATCGTTTGTGCTATTTTTATTGTTTCATTTTTGTCAAATGAAATTAATGGCCTAAAAACTGGTAAATCAGTAACTTCTCCAATTGTATAAAGTGATTCAAGAGTTTGTGAAGCGACTTGCGCTAAACTTTCACCTGTTGAAAGAGCAAAAATTTTAAACTTATTGGCTAGTTTTGTTGCAATACGATAAAAACTTCTTCTCATTAATGTTATTTTATATTTTTGGTTACTTACAAGACCAATGTAATTCATAATTTTTGTGTAATTTATTTGATAAAGCGTTGCATTCATTTGATATTTGGTAATGCTTTCAATTATCTTATCAACTTTATCAGTAGTTTTTTTGTCAGTATGTGGAGGCGTTATAAAATTAATAAATGAAACTTTTAACCCTCTCTTTTGCATAAGATAAGCAGCAACGGGTGAATCTATACCTCCACTTATTAAGTGTAAAACTTTTCCAGAGGATGCCATTGGCATTCCTCCTAATGCAAAAATGTAATCAGTAAAAACATATGTTTTTTTGTCTCTAATTTCAACATAAATTTTTAAATCTGGGTTTTTTAAATCAACTTTTTTGTTAGGAAAAGATTCTAAAACAGCATCACCAAAAAAAATATTTAATTCATTGGAATTCATTGAAAAATTTTTATTGTGTCTTCTTGAATCAATAGCAAAACTTGAAAAATTTTTATTATTAGCAATATCAATTACTTTGCTTTTAATAGTTTCTAAATTATTTTCAAGTTCATAAGCACATGAATAAGAAGAAATACCAAATACATATTTCAAACTATCTAAATTTTTTGCTGAATAATCAATAAAAGCACGATCATATTCCATTTTTATTTCATTCTTTGGAATACGTAACATTAAATCTTCTTTTAAAAAATTAATAAAGTCTTTTTTATTTTCGCCCTTTAATGTTAATTCACCATATCTTATTAATATTTTTGAATACATATTTCTCCTTAGTTTATTTCTTTATGAATATATTTATTTAACATTTCAATTATTTCAACATATTTTTCAAGATTAGACATTTTCTCTATTTCAAAATATAATTTTTTGATTTCCTCTTGCGAAGAAACAAAAGGACTAATTTTTTTTATTACTGCCTCTGTTAGTTCTAAACCTTTTAATTTAATATAAGTAGAACTAATAAAAACAATAAATAAATGTTTTGCAATATCTAAATTTGTAAAAAAACTAACATCAATTGTTGACTTATTATTCAAATAACTTATTTTATCATTTAGTTGATTAATAACAGCTTTTTCTTCATCTAATAAAGTTATTCTTGATTCCATCAAATTAGTATAAATAGTTATTCAGCTTTCTTTTAATTTTAAAAAGGTTTTTTGTGAAGAATATTCTTCTTCATTAATTGGTTTATTTATTGACATTTCAACTAGTGAAATTTTTTTAGCATTTTCTAAAGTAGTAAGCAGCTTTTGTGTATAAGTTTCTTTTAGATTATTTATATTTAAAATATCTTTATTTAAACCTTGCAAGTTATTGTTAAATTTTAAAAAAAGAGGTTGCAAAATAGAGAATTTATTTGTCAATCAAATTCTAGAATTATTCTCAATTAAGTATTCACTTTTTAATTTATAAGCAATGTTATAAATGATTGAAATTTTTTCCCTAAAAATTGAATCTTTTTCAATGAAATTCAAAGATAATAATTCTTCTCGATATTCTTTTATTTTTTTTAAAATTCACTTTATTTTAAGAAGAAATTTAGATTCTATGTCATTAATGTTTTGTTTAGTATCAAGATCTTTAATAATTGAATTTAATAAATCTAGAATTATAAAATTTATAATTTGAAAATATTCAATACCACGAGAATAAATTAATGAGTATTCAAGAGAATAAGTTTCTAATAAATTCAATTTTTGATTAATAATTTTTTGTTCTCTAGACAAGTACAAATCATTATTAAAATATGTTGATAGTTTTTCAATATTATTTTCTATAATGTTTAATCTTTTTGAAAAAAAGTTGCTTCCTATTTTAAAACTATTATTTTTCTTTAAGTTTTGTATTTTTTTTATACACAAAAATATGAAATCTAATTTGTTCAAAATATTTGAAATATAAATGGTTTCATTTTTAGAAATATTTTCGATTATATTGACATTAATTTTTAATAGTTGAAAAATTTTTTCAATATTTCTTAAATTCTTTTTTGCTTTAATTATGCATTTAATTTCCATTAAAAAATGTTGTCTCTCATGAATGCTTAAAATACTAAAAATACTATTAGAAATATCTTTTATTTTTTTGGCAAGTTGCTCAAATTCTAATATTTTTTTTGCTATTTTAGATTCAATATTTTTATAATAATTGTTTTTAGAAAATTCATTAAATTTATCATTCCATATATTTATATTGACTTTATAATTAGATATTTCTAGATCAATTTTTCTTAATTTTTCTCTGATTTTTTTTAAAGATTTTTTAACTAAGTATCAATAAAGTAAAACTAGATAAATTATCAATACAATAATAAAAATTAATAACAAAGAAAGTCCTAATTTTGACATATTTAGTATTATAAAATAAATAAAATTTATATTTATTAATAAAAATTAAAACTTTAATATAATAATATTCATGAAAAGCAAAAAGAAAATAACATTAGCTTGTAGTGAGTGTAAAAATAAAAATTATACAGTTAATAAAAGTATTGAATCTCGCTTAGAAATTCAAAAATTTTGTAAAAATTGTAATGCTAAAACTTTACATAAGGAAGAAAAATAATGGAAAAAGATACAAATTTCAATGTTAAAGAAAGTAATGAAAAAAAAGAAATTAAAGAATCTACAATCAAAAATTTTGTAAAAGAAGTTAAACGTATTAAATGACCTAAGAGTTCAAAAACTTGAAGATGATTTGGTATAACAATTGCTTTTTTAGTTGGATTTGCAATTTTTTGCTTTTTAGTAACTTTTGCATTTACTAGTTTATGAAATAGTATAGGAATCAAATCTTAATTGCTATTTTAAGGAGATTTTATGAATTATTTTAAATGATACATGATATCAACAATTTCTGGAAAAGAAGATAATGTTGTTGAAGCTTTAAAAAATAAAATAGTCGCTGAAAAAAAACAAGAATTTTTTAATGATATAAGAATTTTCAAAATGCCTCACCTTTCAAATAAAGAATTAGAAAAAAAGACCAAAGGTGAAGAATATGTAGTTAAAGAAATAAATATTTATAAAGGCTACATCTTTATTAATATGATTATGACTGATGAAGCTTGATATTTAGTTCGTAATACACAATATGTTACTGGTTTAATTGGTTCTAGTGGAAGAGGGGCTAAACCAACACCAATCAGTGAAAAATATTTCCAAAAAATGGTTGATAAAGAAATTATGTTAAGAGAAAAATTTGAAAGTGGGGATATTGAAACCGCTTTTAAAGAAGGAACAATTGTTAAAGTATTAAGTGGTCCATATCGAGAAGAAACTGGCGAAATCATTAAAAATAATGATGTTACTCAAAAAGCATTTGTTAACATTGAACAATTTGGTAGAAAAGTTCCAGTGGAATTTTCATATAAAGACTTAGAAATTTGTGGATAAATTTGGTGTTAAGCCAAATGCTACATTGTAATATAAAGTGCAACACTATGAAATAATTTTTATAGGTTGCATTTTTTATATTAAAGTAAATAAAAAAAGAGCAACCTAAATAAAGTGCTTCAAGAGGTTACTCATGATTAATTATAATCACTTAAATTACAAAAATAGAATTATTATTCAAGAATATTTAAATAAAGGTTTTTCTATTAGAAAAATAGCCAAACAAATAAATAAATCACCATCAACAATATCTCGCGAAATAAAACGCAATTTTGATAATGATAAATTAATTTACAATCCAGAAATAGCTAATCAAAAGTCTATTCTCAGAAGTAAACATAGATCTTATTTTTGATATTTTTTAGTAAGAGATAGATATGAAGAATTTATCGATCAATTTGCAGCATTATATGATGGTAAACTTTGAACGGTTGAATCAACTTATTTTTTTATAAAAAATAATATGAGTGTAAATGAATTTGAAATACCATGTTTAAAAACTATTTTTAATTGAATAAACTCTGGTAAATGAGTTTTTAGTAGAAAAGATTTATTAAGAAAAAATTACACAAAAGGAGGAA
Source organism: Metamycoplasma buccale (assembly GCF_046774455.1). Lineage (GTDB taxonomy): Bacteria > Bacillota_I > Bacilli_A > Mycoplasmatales > Metamycoplasmataceae > Metamycoplasma > Metamycoplasma buccale. The sequence continues at coordinate 57,969 of NZ_CP177249.1, forward strand.
AACGTTCAAAAACTAATGTTATTGATCGCCTTGTTGGAGCAAGATATATAAAACCAATATGAGCAAGACCAAAAGAAATAAATAATCGATTAGAATTTGGGCATTGAGAGCTTGACTTAGTTTGTGGCAAAAATGTTAGAGGTGCTAATCATATAATCACATTAGTAGAAAGAAAAACAAGGTTTTGTTATGTGGCAGTTATGAAAGGTAAGCATCCTGATAATCTTAATAGAATTTTAAATAATTTAATTGCAAATAATAATATCCCAGTAAAATCGATTACTACAGATAATGGTTTTGAATTTAGAAAAATTGGTTTACTAGCTTACAAATTAAATATATTTGTATATTTTACTGATAAATATGCTTCATGACAAAAAGGAAGTAATGAAAATTGAAATGGTATTTTTAGAAGAATTTTTGCTAAAGGCACTAATTTTAATGAAATTGATATTAATGAAATTCAAATTGCCACAGAAAGAATTAATTTTAAACGTAGAAAAATTTTTAATTGAAAATCCTCATATGCTTTATACGAAAAAGAATTAATAGAAGAATATAACAAAATATTTGCTTAATAAACTAATTTCAAATATACTCAAACACTAATATTTAGTGTATTTTTGTTTTTTAACTTTTGAAAAATATAAAATAAAACATGAAGCACATAGGTGTTGCACTTCATGTTACTTTCTAGCATTTGGTGTTAAGCCAAATTTTTATTTATCATTTTAACTTTCCATATTTGTATTTGAATCATTATAATATGCAAATTCATCATTTAAAGGACTTTTATTCATATCACTTTTCGGTAAATTTTCATTATTCTCATTATCGGTATTGATTTGTTTATCATTAATTACCACTTTGCGTAATATTATAATTTGATGAATAAAAAAATATATATGAAATAGTGTTGCTAGATGCATAGTTGCAATAGTTAAATAATAAAAAATTTGGAAATTTTTTGATGACTGAGAAATATTAATTAACTTTTGAGTTATACATAAAAATATAAATGAATATATTTCCAAAATGAAAGCAGGAATTCAAAATATTCTTGTAACTTTTAATTCTCTTAGTTTTCAAGTATTTTTAGCAAGAACTAATGAAAATATAAAAGAAGAAAGTATAAAGGATAAAGGAAGAAAATTATTGAAAAAGGGAAATATATAGTTAAAATTTGTATTAAATTTATATTTAGTAATGAATATACTAAAATTTATAAATGGATAAATATTTGAGAAAATATTGAAAATTTCAATTAGAATAAAAACTACCAATGCAACAATAGCCATTCTAAATAATTCTTTATTCTTTTTTATCTTATTTTTCATACTTTAAATATCTCCTGATTTTTTCAATAATTTAACAAAAGAATCAACCATTTTTTTAGAAAAAACTCCATTTTTAGTTTTAAATTGTTCATATAAATAATCTAATTCATCATAAACTCTATATATTAATTCAAGTGGATATTTATAACTAATTATTGAGTTTTTAAAATCACTTCAATCAATTACACTAAATTCTTGATTTAAATAACTTTTTATGTCAATATCAAAATCAATATATTTTAAAATTCCATTATCAATATAAAAGGGACTAGCCAAGTTAATATAAATGTAATTATCCTTTTTTTTATTTAAAGTAATACTTGCATTATAAAAATGATTTTTTGCAAAGAAAAATAAAATAGGTTCTGTTACAACTCAGCTAATTGTTTTTTCCATTACTTTTGTTTTTAACAATAAAAGAACTACAAAGTCTTTTAAATTAGCAATTATTTTTGCTCCTTCATATTGTCGATAAAGTGTTCCATCATATTTAAATGCTTGGATGCTTGTTAATTGCCCCATATCAAATAAATGTCTTGAAGATTTGCTTATGATTTTTGAATTATTATCAATACCATTCATTAAATCTTCAAAACTCTTAATGGAGTTATCTTTAATGTGCTCTTCTGACATATAATGTCCAACCTTATTCTATTTTAGTTAAAACAAAAAACAAAGACTAATTACCTTTATTCTACTTTAATTATAAACATAGTAAAAATTGTTTTATTAAATAAGTTAAAATTGATACATAATGAGATTAAGATTCAATAAAAATGCAACTGAAATAATAAAAAATAGTGAATTTTCAATTAAGTCTTTTCCCTACACTTTAAATGAAGAGACAATTTTAGAAATTGGCATGGGCAAAGGAAAAATGCTAAGTGAAATGGCCAAACAACATCCAGAACTTAACTATATAGGTATTGAAAAATATTCTACTCCTGCATTAAGTGCTTTAAAAAAGATAAATGCTTTAGAAATTAAAAATATGAAAATTTTAATAGGAGAGGCAAACAATATTCTTGAATATTTTAATGGAAAATGTAAAGTTATATGATTAACATTTTCTGATCCTTGACCAAAAAAACGTCATTATAAAAGAAGATTAACTTATAAAACTTTTTTAGAAATATATAAAAAAATATTGACTGAAAATGGAGTGATATATTTTAAAAGTGACAATGATTCACTTTACGAATTTACATTAGAACAATTGTTAGAAATTAATGCAAATATTATTTACAAGACTAATGATTTACATGCTTCAAATTATTTAGAAGAAAATTTTTTCACCGATTATGAAGAAAAATTCAAAAATATAGGGAAAAAAATAAATTTTATTGCTTTCAACTTTAACAAATAGCGGAACCTTTTTACTAGTTAAATTGAGGTTATTTTTGGTATAATTAAAAATTATTAATTAAGGTAAATTAAAAGGGAATGCTATGCTAGAAGATGACGAAAAAAGAAAATTAGATAATGATGAACAAGATGATGATAGTAAATATTATGACTATGACGATACAATAAAAAAAGTTTTTGAAGAACCAGTTGAAATTGAAGATGATGATGAAGAAGATATCCCACAAAATAAAGAAGGATATCAACTACAAAGTCAAATATTAGAAACTGAAACTAACGGATTAAAACCTGCTAACTTAGCTAAGGTTATGAAGTCTTCTTTTATTGAATATGCAATGAGCGTTATTGTTGCTAGAGCATTACCTGATGCTCGTGATGGTCTTAAACCTGTTCATAGAAGAATTTTATATGGCATGAATGAACTTGGCATGTTCCATACCGCTCCACATAAAAAATCAGCAAGAATTGTTGGGGATGTTTTAGGTAAATACCACCCACATGGCGATAGTAGTGTTTATGAAGCTATGGTTAGAATGGCACAAGATTTTTCATTACGTTACCCACTTATCGATGGACATGGAAACTTCGGTAGTATTGATGGTGATGAAGCTGCTGCTATGCGTTATACTGAAGCAAGAATGAGCAAAATTGCTGGTTCAATGGTTGATGGCATCAAAAAAAATACTGTTGATTTTATCGATAACTATGATGGAACTGAAAAAGAACCCACAGTACTTCCAGCTAAATTTCCTAACTTGTTAGTTTCTGGTACAAGCGGAATTGCCGTTGGAATGGCAACTAATATTCCTCCTCATAATTTAGGTGAAGTAATAGATGCTGTTTGTGCTCTTGCAAAAAATCCAGATATTACTATTCCTGAACTTATGGAAATCGTTTTAGCACCAGATTTTCCTACTGGTGGCATTCTTTTTAATAAAGCCGGATTAATAGAAGCTTATCAAACTGGTAGAGGATCAATTACAATGAGATCTAAAGCTTACATCCAAGAGCTATCAAATGGTAAAAGTAAAATAATTATTACCGAAATTCCATATGAAGTTAAAAAAACTGAAATTATGGAAAAAATTGCTGAGCATATAAAAAATAAAAAAATTGAAGGTATTAGTGATTTTCGCGATGAATCAAACCGTGAAGGAATTAGAATCACAATTGATATTAAAAAATCTTATGTTCCTGAAGTAATTTTAAATCAGTTATATAAATTAACCAGATTACAAACCAACTTCTCATTTAATATGATTGCTTTAGTAAAAAATGAACCAAGATTACTTAATCTAAAAGATTGCTTGAGAGTTTATTTAGATCATCAAATAGAAGTAACCACTCGAAGACTTCAATTTGACTTAGAGAAAGATTTAGCTAGAGCACACATTTTAGAAGGACTTAAAATTTGTGTTGAAAATATTGATCGAGTAATTGAAATTATTAAACATTCAAAAACAGATATAGATGCTCAAAATGGTTTAAGAGAAGCTTTCAATTTAAGTGAAGTACAAGCAAAAGCAATTGTTGACATGCGTCTTGGTAGACTAACTGGTTTAGCAATTGAAAAAATGGTCGAAGAGTTAAATCAAGTAAATGAAAGAATTGCTGAATATAGAAAAATTCTTGGAAGTTATGATTTATTAATTGAATTAATTATTAAAGAATTGCAAGAAGTTAAAGAATCATATGGTGATAAAAGAAGAACTATCATTAATTGAGATGAAATGGGTGATATTGATAATGAAGACCTTATCCCACAAAAAGATGTTGTTATCACTGTAAGTTCAAATAATTATGTAAAAAGAATTGATTTAAATGAATATCGTGAACAAAAACGTGGTGGTGTAGGTTCGTCTGTCGCTAAAACATATGAAGATGATGACATTCGTGATATTTTAGTCGCTAATACTCATACTGATTTATTAATATTTACTAACCAAGCTAGAGTTTATCGAGTAAGATGCTATGAAATTCCTGCAGGCACAAAACAATCAAAAGGAACACCAATAATTAATGTTGTTTCCTCAATGAAAAAAGAAGAGAAAGTAGTAAAAATTCTCTCAGTTCGTACATATGAAGAAAACGAATTTTTAGTAACAGTTTCTAAATTTGGATTAATTAAGAAAACAAGACTTGTTGAATATGAAAGAATTAATCGTAATGGAAAATTTGCTCTTTCTTTAGGAGAAAATGATGAATTAATAGATGTATTAATTGTTAATGATTCATTAGAAATTTTTATTTCAAGTTCTAATTCACATGTTAATCGCTTTAATATTTCTGAAGTAAGGTCATCAGGAAGAACTGCAATGGGTGTTGGTGGAATTAGACAAAATGAAGGCGATAGAGTAGTTAGTGTTTCTAGTTCTGATGATGGTAAATATATTTTTAGTTTAGGTGCTAAGGGATATGGAAAAATGTCCTTAGCAGATTCATATAGAAAAACAAAGAGAAATGCTAGAGGAGTTGTCGCTTTAAATAGTGATAAGGCAGGTGAACTTATTTATGCTGCTACTGTTCATGGTGTTGAAGATTTAATTATCATGACTAAAGATGGTATGGCAATAAGATTTTCTTTAAAAGATGTTGCAGTTGTAGGAAGAAATTCTAAAGGAGTTAAATTGATTAATTTAAAAGGTAGAAATGATGCAATTGTTGGAGTTGCAAAAATCTATGATGAAAGTGAAACTGTTGTCGATAGAGAAATGACTAAAGATGAAATTGAAGCAACAACAGAAATTGATGTAGACAATGATTTAGATTCCGAAGAAATTGATGAATAAGCTTTAAAATAAGTTATTTTTTCAGTAATTAAATAAAAATAAGAAAAATTTTTATTAAAATTTTATTATGTTTTTACAAAAAACAAAAAATACAATTAGAGAAATAAGAAGCTTAATAAAAGTGGTTTTTTAATAACCACTTTTATTTTTTTAAAAAAAGGAAAGAAAAAATGAAAAGAACAAAAAAATTATGATTAGCAACTTCATCATTAAGTATATTAACAATAGCTATGCCTATACTTGCTATATCATGTAAAAAACCAGAGGATAAGCCAACACCAAATCCAAAACCTAATCCTGGTAAACCAGAAACAAAATCAGAAATCGATAAATGAACTGAAGGATTAACAAATGCTATTAGCATTATTGAAGGAAAAAGAGATGCATTTTATAAAGCTATAAAAGAAGGAAATGACTTTTATTTTGATTATAAAACTCGTAAAATTGTTGCTGTAGAAAAAAATAAAAGACCTAACTGAAAAGATCAAAACAGTCTTAACTATGTATTAGAACTAAAAGGAGTTGAATTTAAAAATTACTATCAAATAGTAAATCCTGATAACCCAACATATGAAAAAGATAAAAACGGTACAAAAATCACCGAACTTTCTTCACTGCTTAAAGTAGAAAAAGATGCTGAAGGAAATATTATTTTTTCATATAGAGGAGCAATTCATAATACTAAAAAAGGACATACAGTTTCTAAAAATATTGCTACTTCTAATTTAGGTAAAATGATTTCAGAAGAAAACATTAAAAAACTAGATGATCTTATTAAAAAACAAAGTGAAGTTCAATTTAACTATCCTAATATATCAGATACTTATTTAAAAGATGTTGATGTTGAAAAAGTAATAAAAAATGTTCCAGAAGGATATGAACTTTCAAAATTTAAAGCAATAAAAAATGAAGAAATTAATGAACTAACCATTATTTATAAATTAAAACTAAAAAATAGTGATATAGAATCACCTAAAAATGTTGAATATTGTTTAAAAGGTTGAAAGAAAACTAATGAAATGCTTGAAAAAGAAAAAGAGGCTATTAAAAATTTAGAAACCGAACTTAATAAATGTGTAGCAAAATTTCTTGATGAAAAAGCTTATCAAAATGTTTTAAAAACTAACAGTATTAATAATTATGACGGTAAACCTAATTTTGTGGTAGAAGGTTACAATAAAGATCTTTACAATTTATCGCTAAATGATCTTAAAATTAAAGATAATGGCGCTAAAAAAGAAGTAACTTTAAAAGTAACATTGACTGCTAAAAATAATGAAGACATTAAAAATAGCAAAGAAATTATAGTAAGTTCTGAATATAAAAAAGGATTAAACCCACATAATTTAACTGAAGAAAAACAAAAAGAATATCTTCAAGGAGTTTTAGACAAAAGTATACTATACCCTTATTATTCTAAAGACAAAACTTATATTGAAAGAATGAAACTTTCACAATTAACTAATAAATCATATTGAGTTGATAATATTGATTATAACTTAGTTTATTCATTTGATGGTCTTAATAAAGTTGAAGATGGTTTTACCACTAATCTAACAGTAAAATTTGCTAATTGAGATGAAAGCCCTAAAGTTACAAAAACAATTAAAATTAATTTTGATAAATTAGGAATTAATATTTTAAATGAAATGAGAAATAAAAAAGGGCAACCACCATTAGAAGATATTGAAGCTCCAAGTCCTACTTTACCCGAATATAAGCCACATTGATTTAAAAGATTTTAAAAACACTGAAACTGATGATTATCAAGGTAATAATTCACTTTATTATAACTTTCTTACTGAAATAGCAAAAAAAGGTATTGAAGCATATGATGCAGACTTTTTAAGTAAATTAATTGAAAATAAAATTACTTTTCCATTAGTACAAAACTTTAGTCATGATAAAGATTACAAATTAGATAGTAAATTATATTTTTATTCAAGTGTAAAAAACTATTTTAGTGATAGTCAAAATGTCTTTATATTTGATTCTTTTAAAAAAGAAAATGGTAAATATACTATAAAAGTCACTCTTATTAGTCTTCAAGATTTTGTAAGTAAAAACTTTGAAAAAGCTGTATCTAAAAGAATTACCGTTAATACAAATCAAGTAGCTGAAGAATTTATTGAAAGAAAACTATTTGGCGAATCTCTAAAATCATTAAAATTACAATTTAAATATAAAGGCGATAAGTCTAATACTAAAGCCAGTGAGGCTAAAATTGAAGATTTTATTTGTTCTAATCTGCCATCTAGTTATGAAATAGAAATTAAAAAATATAAAAGTGAAAATAGAAAATTTGTTATTAAATACAAAATTAAAAAAGACGGTAAAGAAACAAATTGATTGACCAAAACATTTAATGGCTTTAAAACAGAGTAATAAATTTTTTATAACTTAGATATATAAAAAACAACATTAGTTTTAATGCTGTTTTGCTACATTGTAATATAAAGTGCAACACTATGAAATAATTTTTATAGGTTGCATTTTTTATATTAAAGTAAATAAAAAAAGAGCAACCTAAATAAAGTGCTTCAAGAGGTTACTCATGATTAATTATAATCACTTAAATTACAAAAATAGAATTATTATTCAAGAATATTTAAATAAAGGTTTTTCTATTAGAAAAATAGCCAAACAAATAAATAAATCACCATCAACAATATCTCGCGAAATAAAACGCAATTTTGATAATGATAAATTAATTTACAATCCAGAAATAGCTAATCAAAAGTCTATTCTCAGAAGTAAACATAGATCTTATTTTTGATATTTTTTAGTAAGAGATAGATATGAAGAATTTATCGATCAATTTGCAGCATTATATGATGGTAAACTTTGAACGGTTGAATCAACTTATTTTTTTATAAAAAATAATATGAGTGTAAATGAATTTGAAATACCATGTTTAAAAACTATTTTTAATTGAATAAACTCTGGTAAATGAGTTTTTAGTAGAAAAGATTTATTAAGAAAAAATTACACAAAAGGAGGAAAACGTTCAAAAACTAATGTTATTGATCGCCTTGTTGGAGCAAGATATATAAAACCAATATGAGCAAGACCAAAAGAAATAAATAATCGATTAGAATTTGGGCATTGAGAGCTTGACTTAGTTTGTGGCAAAAATGTTAGAGGTGCTAATCATATAATCACATTAGTAGAAAGAAAAACAAGGTTTTGTTATGTGGCAGTTATGAAAGGTAAGCATCCTGATAATCTTAATAGAATTTTAAATAATTTAATTGCAAATAATAATATCCCAGTAAAATCGATTACTACAGATAATGGTTTTGAATTTAGAAAAATTGGTTTACTAGCTTACAAATTAAATATATTTGTATATTTTACTGATAAATATGCTTCATGACAAAAAGGAAGTAATGAAAATTGAAATGGTATTTTTAGAAGAATTTTTGCTAAAGGCACTAATTTTAATGAAATTGATATTAATGAAATTCAAATTGCCACAGAAAGAATTAATTTTAAACGTAGAAAAATTTTTAATTGAAAATCCTCATATGCTTTATACGAAAAAGAATTAATAGAAGAATATAACAAAATATTTGCTTAATAAACTAATTTCAAATATACTCAAACACTAATATTTAGTGTATTTTTGTTTTTTAACTTTTGAAAAATATAAAATAAAACATGAAGCACATAGGTGTTGCACTTCATGTTACTTTCTAGCAAAACAACATTAGTTTTAATGCTGTTTTTTCTTTAATTATTATTTCACTCATGATATTTACATATTATTAATTAAAGCACTAAACTTATAAGCTAGAATTTCTATATACGTTCACTTGTATATCCTTCCAAATGTTTATTTATTTTTTCTTTAAGATATTCAGAATTATTACTTATAAACGATTTTAAATTATTTATAAAATCTTTTCAACTAACCTTATTATTTGTGCAAAGAAAAAGTGCAATATTTTTTCATCATCTTTCTATTGCGTTAGTTAATTTGATTTTGTATGAATGATGAATGTTATCAAATGTAATAGAAGTACAACTTTCTGCAATAAGCTCTTGTACTATCCTTATAGTATCACTACTAAATGAATAGTCATTAATTTTATCTAAATATGTATCTGCATTTGAAGATAAAGTATGTAAATCAATGGCAAATTTTAATATTTCATTGTATTTTGTTAAATCAATATTAAAAGTGTGATTATTATCATATTTATAATTACCATTACGTTCTCTAGAAACTATAATATTCCCAGTGTACCCAAAAGTAAGATTGTAGTTATTACTTTCCACAGTTGAATATTCAATTTTGTATTTTGTGCTTATTTGAGATAAATCAAAAATCTTGTCAATTTCATGATTTTTGATTCATTCTTTAAGAATAGTACCATCGTTTTTCCATAGAGTTTCTTTTACTCTAAATTTTAAAGTAAGAAGATCTTTATTAAAACCATTAATTTCAAGATAAATTGTTTTAGTTAAATCTGTATATTTTTTATGTTTAATTAAAACTTCTACTTTTAATTTTCCTTCTTTATCATTAGGATTTAATCATGAATCATATTTAATATCGAAATCAGAAGAAGTTTTATTTAATTGTAATTCATTAGATTTAACTTCTGATGCAAGTTTGTTTTTATTATTTGCATTTAATTGTAAAGTTGTTGCAAATGAATCTAGTGATTGTTTTGCTGTCTCTTTTTCTAGTAATTCTTGTTTTTTTCTCTCGCTTTTGCTAATTCATCTTTTGCTTTAGTAATTTTGTCAGTTAATTTTTGTTTTTCAACATCTAGTTTTGAACTACTTTCTGTTTCTTTTTTTAGTTTTTCTGCGTTTATTAACAAATCTTCTAATTTTTTAATATCTGCTTCTAATGAATCTAAAGTAGCATGATTTTCTTTTACTTTATTAATTGCATTATCTAAATCAGTAAGCATTTTTTCTACTTCTTGTTTTATTCTAGCAATACGCTCTGCTTCAGTTTTAGCATCTTCAAGTGCTTTAGTAACATTTGATTTTAAAGTATTTAACTGACTTAATATATTATCTACTTCATTTGTTTTAGATGAATAATGCTTTTCTTGGGTTAGAGTTTTAGCTTTGTTAGATTTTGTAATAACTTCTTCTATATTATTAAGAGTCTCCTCTAATTTAGAACTTTCTTTAGAAGTAATAGCATCATTTGCTTTAATTTTAGTGGTGTTTAATAAGTTTTGAACTTCATTAACTTTATTTTCTACTAATTGTTTGTTAGTTTGTTGAGAACTTCTTAATCTAGCAAGTGTGCTATTGGCAGTATCTGTTACTAATTTTAATTCATTTAATTTATCTTTAATACTTTTATATTTATTAGTTAATTCATTTTTTTGAACATTTGAATGTTTAGTATTTGCGTCATTAATTGCAGATTGTAATAATGGCAATTTAATTTCAGACTCATCAATATTATTTTCAACATTTTTAGCATTATTTTCAGCAGCTTTTACTTTTTTAATTTCTTCATCTATTTCTTTTACTAGTTGATCGCTTGTTGTTTTTCAGTTTTTGTTGCTTTATCTAGTTTTTTCCTAGTTTCTTCTAATGACTCTTTAACTTTTTGAAGTAATTTTTCTGCATCGGTTATTTTTTCTTGATATTTATTAGTTTGCGCCAATGTTTTAGCTGCTTCAGCTTTAGTTTGAGCCTCTTCTAAAGCTTTAATTGCTTCTTCTAATTTTTTAATATCATTTTCTGGTGCCTGATTTGCTAATAAAATTGCAGCATTAACTTTTTTAGTTGCTTCTACAATTGCATTATTAGTTTCAGTTGTTTTTTTAGTTAATTCTGCTTGTTTTGTTGAATTAGTTTGTTGTGAATCTTTAATTAATTTATCTAAATTTTCTAATAAAGTTTTTAATTCAGCAACTTTATTATTACTTTCAACATTATAAACATCATAAACTTGATCTTTTGCCTTAGTAATTTCAGCTTGCAATTTAGGAAGTTCTTGATTTAGTTCATCAACACCACCTAATGCAGTAACTTCTTTATTTATTTTATCTAAAGCTTGAATTTCTTTTTTTAATGCCTCTTTAACTTGAGCAATTCTTTTTTCTTCTTCAGAAGTTAATTTATTATCAATTTCTTTTAATTTATCTTCTACTTCTTTAGATTTTTCTTCAGCCTCTTTTGATTTTTCATCATAATAATTTTTATCAGCTTCTTCTTTAGCCTTATTTAAATCTTTTTTGGCTTCTTCTAAATCTTTTTTAGCTTTATCTAAATCGTCTTTTTTAGGCGGGTTTTCTTTTAAAGCATCATCAGCTTTTTTAATAGCTTCTTCTGCTTTTTTCTTAGCATCGTCTACTTGTTTATCGATTTTGTCAGTTTTTTCTTTATTTTGTTTTTCTAATGTAGTCTTTGTTTGTTTAGCAGTTTCGATAGTTTGCTTTAATAAATCTAACTTTTGTTTTATCGAAGCAATTTTATTATTTTCTTCTGTATCATAGGTGGTTTTTATTGTTTCTGCTTCTTGAATAGTTTTTTCTAATTTAACTAATTCTTCTTTTAATTTACTAATGTTGTCTTTATTGTTGTTAGCACTAGTTAAAGCATTATTTAAGTTTGTTTGTGCTTCATCAATAGCTTTTTCTATTGCTTTATTTTTATCTTCGTTAGCTTTTTCTAATTCTTTAGTTGCTTCAGCAATTTTATTGAATAGTTTCTTAGCATCATCTTTTAATTTAGGTTCATCTTTTACTTTATCATGTAATTTATTAGCATTATCAATTTCAGTTTTAAGATCAGTGATCGCTTTATTGATTTTATCTTTATCATTTCCTTGTTTAGCATCTTCAAGCGCTTTTTTGGCTTTATCTAAATTTTCAATTTGTTTGGTGATTTTTTCTTTATTCTCTTCTATTTCTTTAGCTTTTTGTTCAGCTTTCGTTTTTTGATCTGAAATTTTCTTAATTCAAGAATCAACTTCATTTTCTTTTAATTCACATTTATTAGCTAATCCTTTTTCATTTTTATTATTAGCTTCCGATTTTAAATTATTTAAAGTGGTTTTTGAATTATTTAATTTCTTTAATACTTCATCTAAAGTAGTAATATCTTCACTATTTTCATTAGTTTTAGCTTCTTCTATTGCTTTATCTGCATTTTCAAGTGCTTCATTAACTTTATTAACTAATTCATTATTTTGTTTTTCTAAATCTTCTAATCTTTTTTGTGAAGCTTGTTGCTCTGCTTTAGTTTTGGCGATTTCTTCAGTTAATTTTTTAAGTTCATTTGCTACTTTATCTTTATTTTCACTTTTATTAATTTCAGTAACTAATGATTCAGCTTTAGTAATTTCACTTTGAAGTTTATTTAAACTTTCTTTTAAAGTATCAATAGTATTTGCTTTATTAGTTTCTTTAGTAATTTTTTGTAATTTTGTAATTTCTTGAGCTATTTCTTCTTTAAGTTTTTTAACTTGATCTTCTTTAGCTTTTAGTTTTTCTTCTACTTCTTTTAAAACTTTTCTAGCTTCAGCTATTTTTTCATTTACTTTATTAGTTTCATCTATTAATTTTGCTTTAGTAAGTTTTTCAACCAATAAATCCGCTTTAGCAATTTCGGTTGTAAGTTTAATAATAGCGTTTTTTAATTCTTCTTCAGTATTAGCTTTTTTGGCTTCTTCTATTGCTTTAGTTAAGGCTTCTAATAATTGTTTAGCTTCTTCTTTTAATTTAGAAATTTCAAGTTCTTTTTCGGCTTGTTTTTTCTTAGCTTCAGTAATGGCTTTATCTAATTTTTCAAGAATTTTTTCAAGATTAGCTTTAATATCAGGAACGTTTAAAGATTTCGCTTGTTTAATAGCGGCTTCACCTTCTTTTTTAAGTTCTTCAAGATTTTCTATTGCTTCTTTTAAAGTTTCAATTTCGTTTGCTTTATTAGCTTTTTTAATTGCTTTAGTTACTTTTTCTTCAAATCGTTTAACATATTCTTTTAATGCTTCTTTTTGTTGTTCGGGATTTTGTGATTTCTTTAAATCTTCTAATCTTTTAATTTCATCTTTAGCTTTTTTAATAGCATCTTGTAAACCAGGAACCAAGTTATCTAAACCAATTTTCTTGGCATCTTCAATATAATTTGTAGCTATATTACTTAAATTAGTTAATTTTTTAATATAACTATCAATTTCCGCAATAAGTTTTGCTCCTTGTGAAGATTTAATAGTGTCTAAAATTTCTTTAATAATATTTTTAATTTTGTTAGTTAATAATTCTTTATCTTCAAGTAATTTCTTTAATTTTAATTGCGCATTTTTTAATGCTTCTCTAGCCTTTTTTACTACTTCATCAAGTTTAGCTTTATCTTCTTTTAATGCTTTTTGTTTTTCTGGCCATTTTTCTAAATTTTTAATACTTTCATTAATAATATTTTCAACAGAATCTGCACGATTTAAATTAATATTTAAATCTTCAATAGTTTTTCGATAATTTTCAATACTTAATGTTTTATTAGCATTTGCTGTTGCGGTTTTCAAAGCTTCAATTAATTTTTCAATATAAAGTCTAAGTTTTTTAAATCTTTCTTCATTTTTGTTATCTCAACTACTTGGTTTTTTATCGATAATATCATCTTGTGATACACCAGTATCTAAGATATTTCCTTTACCATTTATCCCACGTTTGCTTGTTTTACTATAAATAATTCCAGCCGTAATAGCTGAAGTTGCTAAAATAGCAATTGTGGTTCCTAAAATAATAGTTGTTTTCTTTTTCTTTGATGTATTCATTATTAAATAACTCCTTGCGTAGAAAGACATTTTAGGAAAAAAAAAAAAAACACTGTTTATAGTGCTCTTTTTTGATATTTTGACAATTTTTATAGATTTATACATGTATTTATATTGTTTATTTTAGTTTTTTTGAGATATTTATAAACATTTTTTCTTTAATAAAGAGGAAAATTAAAAATGCAACACTATTTATTTTAAGTGTTACATTACTTTTTAATTTAAATATTTTTATCTTATTGATTTGTCATATGGAATACCCGAAGCGGCCGGCGCATGGGATTTTTTGGCAGTTGCCATAACAACGATAATAGTAACTATATAAGGAATAGCAATAAATAAATATCTATAAGGTTTTAAGAAGTTTAGAAAGGCTGATGCATTATAAGCAAATGAATATAATATTGAGAATAACAAGGCAATAATAGTAATTAATCCGACATTTCATTGACCCATTATCATGATTGCAAGTGCTAAATATCCAAATCCATTTACTTCACCTTTAAATGAAGCAGGAAATGCGTGTGCAAAAAATGCCCCTGCCAATCCAGATAATACTCCAGAAATAATTACACCTTCTCATTTAATTTTATTAAAATTAATTCCAGCTACATCGGCTGCTTGAGGATTTTCCCCTACACTTCTAAATCTTAATCCTCATTTAGTTTTGTATAATGCTAAATAAGAAACAATAATAATTAAAATTGTTAAAACTGTTTTAAATGAAATTATTTCTCATTTTCTTACCCCATCTGATTGGGTTCATTTTAATTCTTCAAGTAACATTTTTGGTGTTTTAGAATTATTACCAAAAATTTGTAACAAAATAAGTGAAATTCCTGCAGCAAGTAAATTAATTGCAAAACCTGAAATTGTATGGTTACTTTTTAGTTTAATGGTAGCAAAACCATGTAACATAGCAAATATTCCGGCGCATAATGCTGCAAATGGAATACCTAATAATTGTCAGTACATTGAGGTTTGTAGTGAAGATGATGATGCAAATCATTTGGCAATTTGATTAGTAAAAACTAGATAGCTTACTGCACCAATAATCATCATCCCATTAATTCCAATATTGATTATTCCTGCTTTTTCACTAAACATTCCACCAATAGCACTAACTGAAAAAATGCAAAAATAAATTAGTAAAGAAGTATAAACGCTATTTGCTAAATCCATTTTAAATTTCTCCTTTACTAAAAGTTAATTGTAAAGTTTTAAACATATGATTATATGTTGATAAAGCGAAACTTTTTAATTCATTTTTGGCAATTATTTTTGTTGCAATATATTGTTGTCTAATATCCCTTATTTCATATTTTCCTAATATAAATGATTGTGAACCTATTTCTCTTCTTTTAGCAGTAATATTAGAGAAATTTTCTATCGTTTCATGATCACTATTTTTATAATTCATTGCTTTAGATAGAAATTGATATTGAATGGTTTTAAATTCTTTTTCAAGTAAAATAATTTTTTCTTTGTTTGAAAGATTTGAAATATCGAATTGAGCATAATTTAAAGAAATATTTTTATTATCAAGAGAAGTGAGATTAATATTTTTTATTTCATTAATAATCAATAATGTTTTTTCTTTTAACTCATTAATTTTGATTTTTAACATTTTATTAGATTTTTGATATTCAATAATTTTTAATTCACTAACTTTTATTTCTTTGCCTAAATATTGTTGCTTTTTATTAAGTAAAATATTGTGATAATTTCTTAATTTTTCAATTTTTATATTGTTGTTTTCCTTATCAACTTTTGAAATTTTTAAATTGCTTTTTTCAATTTTTTTATCAATATTATTAATTAATTTAATATTTTTATTATTAACTTTTAATTTAAATTCTAGTTCTTTTGATTGTGATTGTAATGCTGCTAATTTAGCATAAAGCAATATCTTAGCTTCTAGAATTTTTTTTCTTAATTGATACTTGTTTTCAATAATTGAGTAAATGGTTAATAATTTTTCTTTATTATTATTTTTAATATTCATTTTAATTTTATGAACATTAAATGCATATTTTTTATTTAACCTAGCTAATTTTAATTTAGTTAAAAATAAATTCCTTTGTGCCCTATATTCCCTATCACTAAATCTTGTAATCAATTTTCATAAAAAGTCAATAGGTTTAAAAGCCATAATAAGTTGAGATAAAGCTGCAAAATATAAAATAAGAGCTGTGATTATGTAAATATAATCTGGTTCAAGTCACAATGGTGGAAGTTGAGTATATGTTTGACCATTATATAAAGTCGCATAGAAAATACTTGTAAAAATTATTCCAATAGGTGAATTTAAAGCAAGTAATGAAATTGCAATTGCCTCAAATCCTAGTGGATTAGGCGCATTAACACCAGCAAAAACAATATTTTCTTTAAAAAAGTAAAAGTAAAACCCTGCAAGAGATGCAATTGCTCCTGAAAAGCCCATTATTAATATGGTAATTAACTTGTCATTAACTCCCATATATTTTCCATTAGTTTTAGAGATACCCAACATTTTTATCTTATATCCTAATGTTGTATATTTCAAAATAAATCAACTAGCAAAAATAAATGAAACCAACATTATAATTCCTAAAACCATAAAAATAGTATTTGAAGTACTTGAGATATTAAAAATTCCTGGTTTAGTTCCAATATAATCAGTTGAAAGAAATTCTTTTGTTAAATTATCAGAAAAAACGTGTGATTGTTCCCAAAAAATATAAGAAGAAAGTTGCACAACAATTCAATTAAGAATAATTGTTGTAATAACTTCATGAACATTTAAATATGCTTTTAAAACACCGGCAATCATGGAAATTAAAAATCCCAAAATTATTGATAAAAACATACATAAAAATAGATATCCTGTAGAAATGTTTTTATTACCAATTAGTATTAAAACACTAAATGAAATAAGTCCACTAGACATCATTTGTCCACTTATCCCTATATTAAAAAGACCACCTTTGAAAGCTAAAGCGGACGCTAGTCCTGCAAACCCAAATATTAAAAAGTATTTGTAAAAATCAGGTAAACTAGTGCTATTAAATCCTTTAAATAATTGCGTAAAAAATAGAAATGGATTTCTTCCTTTTGTCGCAATTACTATAAAAATCATTGCAATTATAAGACCAAAAACTATTGATCAGAGTGATGCACTAATTTTTCTAAAAGAAGTCCTAGTTTGTTCAAGTCTAAAAAAGATTCGAAGATTTCTTAAAAAAGATTTAAAACCAGATGGATTTTCGTTTTGATTAATTGTTTTATTTTCCATTTAATTTTTTATCCTTTCATAATCTATTTTGAATGTATTTTTTATATTTTTTAATAACATTTTTAAATCTTTTTTATTACTTGTAAGAGTTTTTTTAGTTTCATTAATTTGCATTTTAATGTTTTGAATTTCAGCTTTATCGTTAGAATGACTGGCACTATATAAACTTGAATGTAAATTTTTATATTTTTGCAAAGTTTTTTCTATTTGATCTTTTAAATCACTAGTTTTAAATTTAACATACTCATGATATGCTTCTTTTATATTATTAGCTTCTCATCACTTATTCTCTATTTTATTAGTACTTGATGCCATGTATGATCCTATTTCAGCTCTACTAATATTTTTAGCATCTTTAATAGTAAGAATATGTCCATTATTAATAACAGCAATAGTATCAGCTAAAGCAATAACTTCATCAAGTTCATAGGAAATCAACAAAATAGCTTTTCCTGCAGCTTTTTCTGCCAATATTTCTTGATGAATATGATTAATAGCTCCAATATCAAGACCTCTTGTAGGTTGCACTATAATGATAAAATCATGAGGAGTTTCAATTTCTCTACCGACTATAAATTTTTGTTGGTTACCACCTGAAAGAGATCTAGCAAGTGATTTTCCTTCTTGCGCACCACGAACATCATATTTTTTTATAATATCAAGAGTAAATTTTTTTTCTGATTTTTTATTAATAATGCCATTTTTTTGAAAGCGTTTATCTCAAAGTAATCGCATGATTGAATTATTTGAAATATCATAGTCAAGAATTAAACCATGGTGATGTCTATCGGCAGGAATAAAGGCGATATGATCTTTGCTTTTTTCATATACACTAGCAAAAGTTATATCTTTCATTTCATAATTATTTTCTTTGTTTAAAATTCTTAGATTAATTTTTCCGAATGAAGGTTTTATCATTCCAGAACATACTTTTTCAAGTTCATTTTGGCCGTTACCTTCAACCCCAGCAATAGCAAAAATTTCACCAGCATGAATATCAAATGAAATGTTATGTAAAGGCTTAGTTGCTTTTGTAACTGAGACATTTTCAAGTGAAAATATTTTGGTTTTCCTTTCACTATTACTTGTATTTGTAATTGTTTTAACAGTGCTTCCAACCATTGCTTTAACAATATCTTCAATTATGGCATTTTTCATGTCAAAATTTCCAGCAACTTTTCCATGTCTTAAAACAGTTGCATAGTCAGCTACTTGTTCAATTTCTTTTAATTTATGAGAAATAAATAAAATTGTTTTTCCTGCTTTTTTAAATATTTCAAAAGATTTTAATAATCCTTGGATTTCTTCATCAGTTAAAACCGCAGTAGGTTCATCAAAAATCAATATTTCATTATCACGATAAAGCATTTTCATAATTTCTACTTTTTGTTGTGTAGAAACAGTGGCTTCACCACTTTTTTGAAATAAATCAAAATGTAAATTGTAAATATTTTGTAATGCTTTAATTTTTTTAATAGCAATATTTCGATCAAGAAAATCGAGTTTTTTAGTTCATTCTGAACCTAAAATTATGTTGTCTAAATTTGTATAAACATCCACTAATTTAAAATGTTGATGAACCATGCCAATCCCAAGTTCATTGGCATCGTTAGGACCTTTAAAAAACACTCTATTATTATTTACTAATATTTCACCATATGTAGGCTCATAAAGTCCAAAAAGTATTGACATTAGAGTACTTTTTCCAGCTCCATTTTCACCAATTAATGCATGAATTGTTCCCTTTTTAACAACAAAGCTAACATCGTCGTTAGCTTTGATACCTGGAAATTCTTTTGTTATATTAACAAATTGAATTGCATTATTCATTAAAGTTCAACCGTTGTTGCTTTAGACAATTGATTTATTCTTGATTGAATATCTTCAACTTCTGAACCTTCAGGAGTAACTTTATTACTGTGTAGTCATGCCTTTTCGGTTTCAGATAATCCTAATAAAGCTTTTTTTCCTTCTTCAAGAGCTTCATTAGCAGTTGTTGCTTTATCACCAGTTATGTAACTTTTTGCTAATCCTACTCAGCCATCATTGTAACCTTTAGCAATGCTTGCAGATTTTTTTCCATCTTCAAATCCTGGAATAAATTCACCTATTTTAGTATTGGTGGTTAATGATCCAGTAACATCATAAACTGCTTGTCCAATTCTTTTTAAAATTGAAGTAAAGTAGTTATTCTTTTTCTTAGTTGCTGTTAATGCTTGATCTGCGTCAACTCCAATTACATATTTATCACCAAATTTATCATTTTCTGTAACAACTCTTGTTGCAGTACCTGCCACCGGCAATACTAATTTAGGATTTTTTGATAAAACACTATTTACTACAGAATTCATTGTATCATTTGGCTCAAATCCCGATCCTAACTCTACTTTATCACCATCAACTGAAGTAACTTTGGTATCTTTATTAGTTTGTTGTTTATTTCAGTGATATACACCTTTGTAAAATCCTTCATTAAAATCGGTTACTCCTGGAAATGCTCCCCCACCAAAAGTTGAAAATGTACGATCAGTTTTATTTTTAAAAGTTGATAAAAATTTAGCAGCGGCATAACCGGCAGCAAATCCGCCTTCTTTAGTTTTAAAGTTTAAAGAAACTCCGGTTCCTTCTTGAATAGATTTATCCAAAACGAAGTCTAATGCAATAAATCTAATTCCTTTTTTAATAATTTCATCTTTGTGTTTTGCATAGAATGCTTTAATTTGATCTGCATGTAAAAATCCTGGTAAAACTCAGTATTTATATCCTTGAGTTAAAGCGGTATTGTATGCAGCTTCAAAGTTTCTATTTTGAACTAAAATTGGGTTGTAATTTTCAACTGGCATTTTTAGTTGTTTTCCTAAGGCATGAACACCTTCTCAAGCAGATTGATTAAATGATTTATCATTAATGTCTCCACCATCAGTAATTACTGCTACTTTTGGCACTGAAGCAGGTTTATCAGTTTTAAATTCTTTATTTTCCTTAATATCTGCAACTTTTTCAGTTGGCGCCTTAGGATGTTCATCACCATTACCACATGCAGCAGAAATCATTGGTGTAACTGTAACTGCTGAAATAATTGATCCCAAACTTAAAAGTAATTTGGAAGTTTTTTTCATAATTTATTTTTCTCTCCTCTTTTATTTTGTTATTCTTTTCGTCCTTAAATTCTTTTTAATAAAAAATTGCAAATGAAACACACATTTTAAAAATATGTTCTCATTTGCAATAATTTAACTTGTGAATTAATGAACATAAAGATATTTTATAAAATAAAATTCTAGAATTAATAAAATTTTGATTTTTAAAGTGATTTTGTTCATTGTTCTTAAATTATTTTTGATTTAAACTCATCTAATTAGAAATTAAATGATTTTACAAGTTTTCTACTTTTGGAATTTTAATTTTTGCCCAAATTACTCACAATAAGACAAGTGTAGTGATGTTAATGATAGAAGAAATTACTGATGAAGTTATTGTCATAATCGCCATTATGCCAATAGATGATGAATTTTGTTTTATTAAAATAAGAAGAATAATAGAAGAAAAAACCATTATTATTGCTATTACAAAATCCAATATCAAACAAATTAGCAAACCTTTGTTCAATTTTTTTATATTTGAATCTAAAATTTTATTAACTTTCGCAATTGTAATGATTATCATAATCAAGGATGCTAAACTAATAGGTCAAAACATATATTTAACATAATCAATTCTTCCTAGATTTAGAAATGAAAGAAATATTAATACTGAAGTAACAATAGCAGTAGCCAACACAATATTTTTAGTATTTTTAATATTCATAAAAGTCTCCTTTCTACAAAAATTATACTTCAATTAAGGTTTTATTTGGTTCCCCAATCAATTTCTTTCTTGTTTAATTTCTTAAGTTCATCATTAACTTTTTTAAAAATATTAGAACCCTCAAATCCATTTTTAACACCAAGAGGAGATGGATGAGAAGTACTTAAAATTATTTGATTTGATAAATCTAAATTGCTAGCAAATTTTCTAGCTTCATTACCAAAAATTAAATAAATAATATTTTGATAGGTTTTGTTTAATTCACTTAATATATTTAAATTAAAAGTTTCCCACCCTATATTTTTATGAGAAAGTGGGATACCTTCTTGAACTGTTAGAATTCTATTTAACAAAAGAATTCCTTGATTTTTTCAGTAACTTAAATCATTAGTTTTAAAAGTTGTATCAGGGTAACTTCTTTTAATTTCGATAAACATATTTTTTAATGAAGCAGGTGTTTTAAATTCTTGGGATGAAAAGCACAAACCATCAGCAACATTTTTAGTGGGATATGGATCTTGACCAATTAAAACTACTTTTAAATTATCAAAATCAAAATTTTGAAAAGCAAAAAAAACTTTATTTTTAGGTGGTAAATATATTTTGTCTTTTAAAAAATTTTGAATATCTTTAAAATAATCTTTTTGTTTTTCTTGATTAAAAAATTCTAAAAAATTAAATTTCATGTTTAACTCTCTTTTTTCCCTCAAATTGATATTCAATTAAATATAACTTACCATCACTAAAATCTAATGATAAAGGAGATTTAATTTTATTAAAAGTAGCTCTATATATTTTAAGACGTTTATTATTAATAATAATATAAGCACCAGGTTGATCATTAAAAGCTCTAATTTTATTTAATGCTTCTTGACATGTCATTGTCTTAAATATTTCTACTTCCTCATTTTTTATTTTGGGAGCAAATGAAACTAATAACTCATTTTGTTTAATTGAAGTAATTTTATCGTTATACAAATCTTCTAATCATTTTGGTAAATTGCTAATGGTTAATGAAGCAAGTTTATCAAATATTTCTAATGCGGTATCATTCTGTTTAATTTCTGTTTTGGCAGTTGCTAAAATGTCCCCGGCATCCATTTTATCAATCATATAAATTAAACTGATACCAGTTTCTTTTTCATTATTTAGTAATGCATATTGAACTGGAGCTGCTCCACGATATTTTTCTAAGATGCTACCATGGATATTTAAAGCAGCTTTTTTTGCTAATTTAATAATAGAGTTGGGAATAAATTGCCCAAAAGCAGCAGTAATAAAAAAATCAAAATCTAATTCTTTTAACTCATCATAAATTTCACCTATTTTATTTGGTTGAAATAATTTAATATTATTATCATTAGCTAATTTACTAACTTCTGTTTTAATAATATTTTTTTGTCTATCTAAACTTTTATTCGGTTGACTAATAAGACATACAACTTCAAATTTATCATTTCTTATTAAAGATGAAAAAATATCTGAAGAGAATTTTCCCGTACCAGCTAAAACTAATTTAATTTTATTTTGCTTCATATTAAATAATTATATTGTTCATAATAAATTGATTTTTAAATACATTTATTTTTTAATTAAATGATTATTTTTTTGCAAAATAATCCATTCATAGTATCAAACCATGTTTTTCAAGGTGAATATTGTAAAATATTAGTTACCTAAAAATAAAAAAGAAAAGAGGATTTTAATGAAAAAAAGAATTTGACTAACTAGTCTAGTAGCATTGTCTACAATTACACCAACTGCATTTTTGGTTACTAGTTGTAATAATGAACTAACTAAAGAACAAGTCGAAAAAGGAACAGAAATTAGTGTAGAAAACGTAGGTAATTTAAAACCTAATGAAGTAACAAAAGACAACGTTAAAGTTACTAAACAACCTAAAGATTGAGAAGTAACTGTTAAAGATCTTAAAATTAATAACGATACTGTTGAAGTTACTTTAGAAGCTAAAAAAGGTAACAAAACTTATACTTTTACTAAAACTTTAACTGGATTTAAAAAAGAAGTTACCGAACTTACTGAAGAAGAAGTAAAACAACAAACTGAAATAACTGTTGATAAAATTAGTGAAACTAAGGCAAAAGATGTAACTGCTGATAAAGTTAAAATAACTAAAAAACCAGAAAAATGAGAAGTAACTATTAAAAGTGTTAAAGCAAATGCTAATACAATTGAAGTTACTTTAGAAGCAAAGAAAAATGATAAAACTTACACCTTTACTAAAACATTAACTGGATTTAAAGTTGAAAAAGGTGAATTAGACAAAGATGCCGCTAAATTTACTATTAAAGATGAATCAAAAGAAAAAATGGCAGGCGAAATAACAAAAGATGATATCAAGGTAGAAGATACAAAAGAAGGATATAAGAGCACAGTCGAAAGTGTAACATTTGATGATGACACTAACACTGTAGTAGCAACCATTAAACAAACTTTTGAAGGCAAACCTATTGAAGGTTCATTTGAAATAACACTAAAAGATTTTCCATCTACAAATAAATATGCACAATTAAAATTAGTTGATGATGATAAAAAAGAAATAACAAAAGATAAATATAAAGATCATTTTGCAGATGATTTAACTTATAGTAATGTTAGTGTTGAAAGCACTAATCCAAAATATAAATATCATGTCAGATTAATAAGAGGCAATGATCAAAAAGGAACATTAACAGTATCTGGTTATGTTGAAAACACTAATGGTGAAGAAATTGGAAAATTTGAATTAACCATTACTGGATTTAAAACCAAACTACCTGAAGATGAAAATGACGCCCAAATATCAATAAAAAATCTTGCAGAAAATAAATATGACACTAAAAATGCTGGTGATATTAAAGAAGAAGACATTGAATTCAAAAGCACAAGCGGTAAATATAAATATAAGGCTATAGGACTAGAAACAAATGATGCTACTGGAGAATTAACAATTAATTACAAACAACTAATGCAAGATGATACTGAAATTACTAAATTTTCTAAAACCTTAAAAGGATTTAAGAAAATAACATCAGAAGATAAAACTGATATTGAAGAAATTTTTGAAAATTTGGATAAAAAAGATTACAACACTGTAAAAGCTAGTGAAGCTGCTAAGAAAACATTTAGATTTATAAGTAAAAGTGGAAAATACCAATATCAATATATTTCTAAAACAGTTGATGATTCAGCGGGAAAAATTACTTTTAAACTAAAATGAGCTATTAAAAATGGCGTATTTAGTGAAAAAGAAATTGAATTTGAAGTTACAGGATTTAAAACTAATTAGTACGTTTTAAGAGGCAATAATCAAATTGCCTTTTTTTATTTTCGACTTTAACAATGAACAAAATTGCTTTTTATTGTTGTAAAATATGATTATCCAAAATATAAAAGAAGGGAAAATAAATATATATGAAAAAAAGAATTTGACTAACTAGTCTAGTAGCATTGTCTACAATTACACCAACTGCATTTTTGGTTACTAGTTGTAATAATGAACTAACTAAAGAACAAGTCGAAAAAGGAACAGAAATTAGTGTAGAAAACGTAGGTAATTTAAAACCTAATGAAGTAACAAAAGACAACGTTAAAGTTACTAAACAACCTAAAGATTGAGAAGTAACTGTTAAAGATCTTAAAATTAATAACGATACTGTTGAAGTTACTTTAGAAGCTAAAAAAGGTAACAAAACTTATACTTTTACTAAAACTTTAACTGGATTTAAAAAAGAAGTTACCGAACTTACTGAAGAAGAAGTAAAACAACAAACTGAAATAACTGTTGATAAAATTAGTGAAACTAAGGCAAAAGATGTAACTGCTGATAAAGTTAAAATAACTAAAAAACCAGAAAAATGAGAAATAACTATTAAAAGTGTTAAAGCAAATGCTAATACAATTGAAGTTACTTTAGAAGCAAAGAAAAATGATAAAACTTACACCTTTACTAAAACATTAACTGGATTTAAAGTTGAAAAAGGTGAATTAGACAAAGATGCTGCTAAATTTACTATTAAAGATGCATCTAAAGATAAATTAGGTGGAGAAATTTCAAAAGAAGACATCAATATTGAAAATCTAAAAGATGATTACAAAAGCGAAATTGATAGTATTAAATATGATGGAAAAAGCGATACTGTAACTTTAACCGTTAAACAAACATACAAAAATAATGCAATAAATGGAACATTTGAAGTAACCATAAAAGGGTTCGCAAATGTAGATAAATATTTAAAATTGATGGGGAAAAATACAAAAAAAGAATTAACAGAAGCTGAAGTAAAAAATCATTATGCTAGTGAATTTGGCGATCAAACAAAAATAGGCGCTGATAGTAACAACTCTAAGTATAAATATGACATCGAGAAAATAACATATAATGATCTAACTGGAACTTTGACTTTAGAAATTGATGTTAAAAATAGTGGAAATTCTACAATAGGCTCTTTTGTAAAAACCATCACAGGTTTTAAGAAAAAACTTCCAATGAACAAAGAAGATGCTGATATATCAATTAAAAATTTAGAAAAAAATAAATATAACACTAAAAATGCTGGCGATATTAAAGAAAGTGAAATTGATGTAAAAAGCAAAAGCGGTAAATATAAATATACAGTTGTTGGTTTAGAACCAAATGATAAAAATGGTAATTTAAACATAAATATTAGACAACAAATGCTAGATGGAACTACTATTGCTACTATAAGATACACTTTAGAAGGTTTTAAAAAAATAACTGAAGCGGATTTAAATGATGTTAATGTAAATATTGAAGGTTTAGATCCAAGTAAATATTCAACTATGAAAGCAAGTGAAGTTCTTGCAAAACACATGGTTACACTAATTAAAAGTAAAAGCGGTAAATATATGTACAACATTGTTGAAAGTAAAGCAGATGATACTAATGGAAAAATTGTATATAAATTACAATGAGCTATTAAAAATGGTTCATGAAGCACCGAAACGATAACTTATGAATTAACTGGATTCCAAAAATAAAGTTAGCAAATTCAATAATAAATCTCCCTGCATTTGGGAGATTTGCTACATTGTAATATAAAGTGCAACACTATGAAATAATTTTTATAGGTTGCATTTTTTATATTAAAGTAAATAAAAAAAGAGCAACCTAAATAAAGTGCTTCAAGAGGTTACTCATGATTAATTATAATCACTTAAATTACAAAAATAGAATTATTATTCAAGAATATTTAAATAAAGGTTTTTCTATTAGAAAAATAGCCAAACAAATAAATAAATCACCATCAACAATATCTCGCGAAATAAAACGCAATTTTGATAATGATAAATTAATTTACAATCCAGAAATAGCTAATCAAAAGTCTATTCTCAGAAGTAAACATAGATCTTATTTTTGATATTTTTTAGTAAGAGATAGATATGAAGAATTTATCGATCAATTTGCAGCATTATATGATGGTAAACTTTGAACGGTTAAATCAACTTATTTTTTTATAAAAAATAATATGAGTGTAAATGAATTTGAAATACCATGTTTAAAAACTATTTTTAATTGAATAAACTCTGGTAAATGAGTTTTTAGTAGAAAAGATTTATTAAGAAAAAATTACACAAAAGGAGGAAAACGTTCAAAAACTAATGTTATTGATCGCCTTGTTGGAGCAAGATATATAAAACCAATATGAGCAAGACCAAAAGAAATAAATAATCGATTAGAATTTGGGCATTGAGAGCTTGACTTAGTTTGTGGCAAAAATGTTAGAGGTGCTAATCATATAATCACATTAGTAGAAAGAAAAACAAGGTTTTGTTATGTGGCAGTTATGAAAGGTAAGCATCCTGATAATCTTAATAGAATTTTAAATAATTTAATTGCAAATAATAATATCCCAGTAAAATCGATTACTACAGATAATGGTTTTGAATTTAGAAAAATTGGTTTACTAGCTTACAAATTAAATATATTTGTATATTTTACTGATAAATATGCTTCATGACAAAAAGGAAGTAATGAAAATTGAAATGGTATTTTTAGAAGAATTTTTGCTAAAGGCACTAATTTTAATGAAATTGATATTAATGAAATTCAAATTGCCACAGAAAGAATTAATTTTAAACGTAGAAAAATTTTTAATTGAAAATCCTCATATGCTTTATACGAAAAAGAATTAATAGAAGAATATAACAAAATATTTGCTTAATAAACTAATTTCAAATATACTCAAACACTAATATTTAGTGTATTTTTGTTTTTTAACTTTTGAAAAATATAAAATAAAACATGAAGCACATAGGTGTTGCACTTCATGTTACTTTCTAGCAATCTCCCTGCATTTGGGAGATTTATTTTTTATAAATAAATTTATTTACTCATATCAAAACATAATAATAATTTGAACTATAATTTTATTTATACTATAGGGAAAAAATAGTAAAAATATAATAAACAGAAAGGAAAATAATGATTAAAGAATATCTAACAAAACTTAATGAAGATATGCTTTTAAAAGCCAAATTTGAAAAATTTAATTGTGGTTGCAAAGCAAAAAATGGCAATGAATGCAAAAATTGTTGTTGTTTATTAATAGCAAAAAAACCTAATTATATTACTGAATTTTTTGATAAAAATGAGGCAGCTATTTTTATTTCAAAAGATGTAAAAAATTATTATGATTTTTTAAAAGTTGTTGATAGCATCGTTTTATCAAAAAGAAGAAATTATTTAATCGATGTCAAATCATTTGTTAATGAATTTTTAACAATAGAAGATGTATTGAGAGCATTTGTATTGCGTGAAGCATTTCACAATGCAAAATTATATTCAAGTAAAGAAGAAAATAGAGATAAAAAAGAATACAAAATTTCTTTATTTTTAGAAGATAAAAAATATTTAGATTTTGTTAATAAAATAGTTATTATCGCTGAAGCAGTTAATGGTGCAAGAAACTTGCAAATTACTCCTCCAAATGTAGCAACTAGTGAATTTATTGCAAAAGTAATTGAAGAAGATTTTTCAAAAATAAAAAATTTAAAAGTTACTACATTAAAGAGAAATGAAATAGAAAAATTAGGAATGGGTTTATTGCTAGCAGTTAATGCTGGTAGTTCATATGAACCTAGAGTTGTAATAGTTGAATATAATGGCAATCTAAAATCGAAAGAAAAATTTGTGTATGTGGGAAAAGGAATCACTTTTGATACTGGAGGATACAATACAAAGGGATATCATATGGAAGATATGAAATTTGATATGTCTGGTTCTGTAATTTGTGCTTATGCAGTCAAAGCACTTGCTCAAATTAACACAAAAACAAATGTTGCGGCTATTATGATGCTAACAGATAATGCTATTGACACTCACGGAACAGTTCCTGAATCTGTTATTAAATCACTTAGTGGTAAAACTGTAGAAATTACTGATACCGATGCAGAAGGTAGATTAGTATTGGCTGATGGGCTTTATTATGGCGCTACTAAATTAAATGCAACTTTATTAGTAGACGCTGCCACTTTAACAGGATCAATGACACGTGCTTTAGGAAAAACATATTCTGGAATTTATTCTACTTCAGATAAAAGATGAGAGCAATTTTTATCATCAGCAAATAAAGCTTATGAAAAAGTTTGAAGAATGCCTTTACATGAAGATTTTCACAAACCTAATAAATCATCACTAATTGCAGATTTAAATAATTATTCTAACTCTGAAAAATCCGATTGTAATACCGCTGCAATGTTCTTAAAAGAATTTACCAAAAATGTGGACTATATTCATTGTGATATTGCAGGAACAGCTGATAATAAAGGTATGGGATTGGGCATATTAGTTTCAACACTTTTTGAGTTAGGTGAAAGTCAAAAATAAGGAGCAAAAATGGAATTAATAAAAACAATAGAAACAAAGAAAACAGAAAAAATTTTATTAAAAGCAATCTTTAAAGAAGATAAATTACCTAAAAATTTAGTTGAAAATAATAATGCTATCACAGAATACCTAAATGATAACTTAGCTTATATATACTTAGGTAGCAAAAAAGATTTAAATTATGATTCTCTTTACCAATTAGCAAAATCATTAGCAGAAGAAGTTGCTCGTTCTTACCAAATTGATTTAATTACTTTTGCAACAGAAAATCTTAAACTTGAAGAAGTAGTAGATGCTTTTACTAAAGGAATAAATTTTGTAGCAGCTAAGATTTACAATAGAAAAACTTTTACTAAAAAAGAAAACAATAATCAATTATCTTTATATTTAGAAAACATTTCAAAAGATGTTGAAAATAGTTTTAAAAAAGCATTAATTTTAATTGATGCTCAAAATTGAGCTAGAAATTTAGGAGTAACTCCACCAAACGAACTTAATTCTGAGCAATTAGCAGATATTGTAGTTAATGATTTTAAACAATATAGTAACTTAACAGTTAAGGTACTAAATAAAAAGCAAATTACTGAATTAGGAATGGGACTTCTACTTTCAGTGAATAGAGGTTCAATGTATGAACCACGTGTTGTTGTAATTGAATATAATGGTGACCCTAGTTCTAAAGAAAAAACAGTTTACGTTGGTAAGGGTATTACTTTTGACTCAGGAGGTTATTCACTTAAACCACCTAAATTTATGTTAGGTATGAAATACGATATGTCTGGTTCAGCAATTGTTGCAAGTGCCTTGAAAGCTATTGCTCAATTAAAACCTAAGAAAAATATAAGTGGTATTATGTGTATTACTGATAATAGAATTAATGGAGATGCTTCATTACCTGATTCTGTTTGAACTTCTATGAGTGGTAAAACTGTAGAAATAAATAACACTGATGCAGAAGGTAGATTAGTATTAGCTGATGGACTTTATTATGGTGCTAATAAATTAAAAGCGACAAGATTAGTTGATATTGCAACATTAACAGGAGCAATGGTAATTGCTTTAGGCGACACTTATACTGGTGTTTGAGCTACTTCTGATAAAGCATATGAAGACATATCAAAAGCCGCTTCTAAACAACACGAATTAATTTGAAGAATGCCATGAGATGATGATTATGAAGTATTTATGAAAGGCTCAATAGTAGCTGACTTGAAAAACACTGATTATAGCGGATTCGCCGGTTCATGTTCAGCAGCAATGTTTTTAAAAGAATTCACCAATAATGTTGAATATTTACATTTAGATATTGCCGGCACAAACGATATTGACGAAAAACCTATGTTTGCTATGGTTAAAACATTAATTGAAATGGCTTTATAAAAAATATAAGTAAGTTAGTTAAATAATACTAACTTATTTTTTATTTTGTAAAATATACAAAGTTATAAATGATAGGAGATTGGTAATGTTAAATTGATTTTTTAATATTAAAAGAGCAATAAAAACTAAATCTTATCGTTTAGCGATTTTCGAAATTGTTTTATTTGGAATTCTTTTAGCAATATATATGGTAACAGCATGAATTGAAAATAAAATAATTCCAGGAGTTGCAAGAATTAGTATTACTTATGCTATTTTTATTATTTTTGGTATTGCTTTAGGACCTTGAAAAGGTGCTTTTTTAGGAATATTATGCGACACAATTAAACAAGTAATATTTGGAATAGGAACATGAATGATAGAATATGCCATTATTCCAATAATAATTGCTTTTATTTCAGGTTACTTAATAAAAACTATATATATATATAATAAAGGTGTTTGGATTTTTGGATTTTCTATTTTAGCTATCATTACTATCATTTTGACAATATTTCTTATTTTTAATGACAATATTATTAAGTGAAAAGAAACTTCATTAAAACAAAAGCCAATAAGTTCATTTATTGTCTGAATAATTTCAACAATAAGCATAAGTGTTATTTGAGCAATATCTTTTGTATTATTTGGCATACATTTAAAAACCAAAAATTTCAAAAAAAAATATCATACTCAATTATTGTTTTGAATAATTATAAGTGTTTTTATTATCATTATTTTAGTTAGATGGTTGTGAGGACCATTTGCTTATATTTCCTATCATAATAGATTTAGAAATGGAAGTTGAAAATATAGTCAATATTATTTTATTTTTATGATTCCTATTATTTTTAAATCATTAATTGAAATACCAGTATACGGAGCAATTATTTTTGCTATTTTTCCTTTAATAAAAAAAATACATGAAAAAATTTCTTTTCACTCAAGCAAAATTTTCACGTATTAACTTTTTTATTATTTTTCTTTTTCAAATCAAAATTTATAATTACTCATATAAATAAAATTTTCGACAATATTTTCTAGATGATCTAATGTTCGATCAAAAGTTTTCCAAACACTTACAAATTCAAAACTAGTATATAAATCATTAGAAAAATTCATATTATGAAATTTATCTAATTCTTTGCGACTTATATTAGAACAATTAACAATTGTATTATGAATTTGGGGATAAATTATTTTTGCCTTTTTTGTTTCCAAAGCTACTAAAACATCATTAAAAGTTTGATAAATTATATTTTCCATTATTAAAAAAGAATCAATTTGTTCATCTACTAATGATTGTTGATATTTGTTAATGAATTTAGCAAACCTGTCCACATAATCGCACATTCTTTCTAAATCATATAAAGAAGAAATTAGTGAAATTATTTTTCTTAAATCTTTGGCTATTGGACTTTCCTTTTGTAAAATTCACATAAATTCATCTAATAATTTTGAAAATAAAAGATTAGATTTTTTTTCTTGTTTTTTTATTAATTCAAAAATTTTTGATGCATCAACATTATTGTGTTTTTTAAGCAAACAAATAAAATTTTCATGCATTGAAATAGTGTGTTTAAAATATTTAAAAAAACTATTAAACATCTCTTTTTCGCTTCTCTTTAGACTTTCATAATTAAGCATTATAATTTTCCTTCCAAATATTTTTTAGTTATTTCATTTTTAGGAGCCATAAAAATTTCTTTTGTATTACCTTTTTCTATTAATTCTCCTTTGTAAAAAAAGGCTGTTTCATCACTCACTCTCTGTGTTTGGTGCATTGAATGAGAGACTAAAATTATTGTGTATTCCTTTTTTAATTTTAAAATTAAATTTTCTATTTTTGCAGTAGCAATAGGGTCTAATGAACTAGTAGGTTCATCTAATAAAAGAATTTTTGGTCTCAAACAAATTGCTCTCGCAATACATAATCTTTGCTGTTGACCACCACTTAATTCTGTTGCATTTTCTCATAAATTATTTTTTACTTCATCATATAGACCTACTTCTTCAAGTGTGTGTTTAACTATAATTTCAATTTCTGATTCTTCTTTAATGCCTTGACATCTTAATGGTAATGCTATATTCTCATAAATCGAAATAGGAAATGGTGTTGGTTTTTGAAAAATCATACCAATTTGTGACCTAAGTAACTCACTAGGAATAATATTGGAAAATATGTCCAATCCACGGAAATATATTTCACCATTTTTAAAAGGTGTTGAATTTTCAAATGCAATTTTATTTAATGATCTTAATAAAGTACTTTTGCCAGACCCACTAGGACCAATAAAGGTGGTCACTTTGTTAAATTTGATATTTAAATTAATATTTTTAATTGAAAAACTTTTATTTTTACTATACCCAAAACTATAGTTTAGAATTTCAAAAGCGTTGTCAAAATCAAAATCTTCTTTATATCAGTTTGTAGAAGACTTCTTTAAATTATTAATGCGTTTTTTTAACTTGTGTTTAAATGAGAAAAGATTTTTATCTTTTTCTTTTTTTAAATCAGCAAATAAATTATTTAATAGAAAAAGTTTATTTTCTTTACTATCTTTTTGAAATAAAATTTTTCTTAATTTTTTTTCATATTCAAAATCCATTTTACTTCCTCTTTTTTTCTAACCTTTTCTTAAGATAAGGTAATGCAAAGTTTATAAATATAGCTAAAAAAATAACGAAAATCAAAATAACAAATGCAGATTCAAACATAATATTTTCGGCATTTTTATTACTAGAAAATAATTGAGCAAATATTCTTGTTGTTAATGTTTGCCCTCATAAATTTAAAGCAAAAGTTTTGCTTGAAGTTAGTCCTGCCGTAATATATAGCGGGGCTGATTCAATAATAATTTTATTTAAATTTATTATGGCTACATTAATAAAATTAAGCATTAATGTTGGAATAATAATTTTTCTAATAAAAGTCATTTTAGGAATGTTTAGAATTTTTGCATTTATTGCTAAATCATTATTGATTAATTCAAAAGTCTGTTGAAATGATCTAACTAGAGATGGCAATATATAAAGAGAAATTGTTAATATTCCAACAATTAAAGAATTACTGTTTGCATTATTAGTAGAAATTTGTAATTTTTGAATAAAAAATGCATAACCAAATAAACCAAAAATTATTGAAGGAGTTGCATTAAATGCATCTAATATAAATAGAATTCCATGCTTTAATTTTTTATTTTTTAAATACTGTGATATAGAAATAGATGCCATTAATGAAAATGGAATAACAATAACTGCAGAAATAATGAATATTACAATAGTATTAACAAGTGCTCTACCTGTTGAATTAGCATTGAATTGTCAAAGAGTATTTGAAGCACTAAATGAAGAATTCATTCCTTTAACTATTATGAAAAATAAAATTCAAAAAACAATTATAGAATAGAATAAAATCGAAACTCCTTCTAAAAAGATAAAAAGAAAATTTCTGTTTTTTTCTTTTATATAATTTTGTAAAATCATTTTAAAAGAATTTGCATTAATATTTGATCAATTCTTTGAATCAATATTGTTGATAGAAAATTTGTTTTTAATTATCTTTTTGCTATTCAAAATTGTTAAGGCTATTGAATTTATTATCATTACTAATATAAATAAAACAAGTGCATAAACAAATAGGATTCCACGATAAGCTTCAGTACCATTTTCCGCAAAAATATTATAAGAAATTAATGCACCTAAGGTTTTTAATCCGCTCAATCAAAACTCATTAAAACCACTTCCAAAAACAACATTATAATTTTGACTTGTTAAAATGAAATTAAGTGCCATGCTTTCACCTAATCCTTTTGTAAAAGCAAAAATAATTCCTGCAAATATTATCTTTTTATGTTTAACTAAAATAATGTTATATAAAGCTCTTGACTTAGTCATTGATAATGATAAAACTGATTCAATTAGTTTATCATCTTCCTCATTAAACCCTGCTAAGGTAAAACTTAAAATTGTAGGAATTAACATAAATGAAAGCATAAGGATTGCTGTAATTAAATTAAATGAAGTTTTAAAACCTAAAAATTTTATTAAATAACTTAAAGAGAACATTCCAAAAGTTCCCAACACAACAGATGGTAAACTTGCTAAGATAGTATTAAAAAATTTAAAAACTTTAAATATTTTTTTATTCAACCTAAACCTAATGGCAAATGCTACAGGTATACTAATTATTGATGCTAATATAGTACTCAAAATAAGTATAGTTAAAGTAGTAATCAATGGGAAAATTAATCCTCCCTGATTATTGTTTAAATTAAAAGTAGAACCAAAAATAGATCATTTATAACTTCTAAATCCTGGAATTGCTTCAATAAAAATGCTTCCTAGTATAACTACTAATAAAATAAGAACTAAAACCAAAAATAATCCACTAAATATTTCTAGTGTTTTATTTTTAATTAAAGCGTTATTCTTTTTATTTTTTATGTGAAGTATCTCATTATTCATGTTCTACTCCATATCTATTTAATGAATAATCATCATAATAAAATTTACCTAAATTTTCTTTTAAATTAAAATTTAAATTGTCTATCTCATCTTTTGTTAGTTTGAACATTTTTTTAAGATCTTTATTACTTAATTTAAGAATGCCATGTTCTTTATAAAGGTAATCATAATTATTAGTAAACATAAGCTCTTTAATGAATTTTTTAACATAAGGTTTTATTTTATCTAACGATGCTAATAAATTGAAAGGTCTAGTTCATTTATACTTACCTGATTGAATATTCTCATTAGATGGCACAATTGGTCCATTTCCATAATTAACATTTATTAGTGAATAACCCATTTTTTTTATTTCTTCAATATGATTTAAAATAAAACCTAATGACAAATAAGTGATGGACCCTATTTCTTTACCTTCATTTTTAAAATAATTAAATGCTTCTAAATTACTTTCTGCTGTTATTTTTGTATTTTTACCATAATTTTCTTTACCCTCAAGAACATCAGATATATTTTTTGGAATTTTATTTTTAAAACCACTATTTAATAAGAAACTTTCTGCTGTTCCTGAAGAAAATGCTCCCCCATTTTTTGCAAAAGGTTTTCAATTAAAATCGAATTTTTCTTTTATTGAATTATCATTTATAAAATTTTTAATATTGACTTTTTCTTTACCTGCAAATGCTTTATAAAGTTCATTGATATTGTTTTGATTAATTTCAACTTTGTTTGGATCTAATTCCTTAGGAAGCTTAGCAAGTAATCCTATTCCTTCTAAACCAAAAGTAATAGTTTTCATTTTTCTATTTTTTCAAACATCATTTAATTTGTATTCATTGATAGTTTCACGTGGACTTTTAGATGCTACCCCCAAAGTATTTTCTTGTTTTACTGAATTTAAAATACCAAATGTAGATCCTCTAGACTGAATATTTGTTTCAAAATTTGTTTTTTCTATTTTATTAGCTACATCATTTAAAAATGGTTGAATACTGCTAGATCCGGCAATATTTATAACATTAACTTTTTTAATATTTAATCCTATTAATAATGGAATAGAAACAACACCAACTGTTATTGGCAAATATGTGAAAAGTTTCTTGGTGGGAAATTTCTTTTTCATATTTTTCCATAATTTTAACAAAAATTATTTTTTTATTTTTAAACCAATATTTAATTTGTTTTCTTTGTGCATTGCTAATTTTAAATAATTAGGAAAATGCATAAAAATAATTAATATAGTACAAGCAATAAGGATAATTGAATCAGCAGGATAAATAGTGTAACTTTGCATATAAGCTAAAGTCCCAACATGAAAATATTTAATTAAAGATAAAGAACTTCCAATAAATGAAGAAATTACTGAAGCCAATGAAATATATTTACTTACTAAAACTATAAAAATGTAAATCATTAAAAAAATTAAAAATAATTGAATATGAAATGCCAAAATAATCCCAAAAAAACATGCAACGCCTTTGCCACCTTTAAATTTAAAATATAAAGGAAATATATGACCAAATAAAGCCCCAAAGCCTATAATAAGAGGAAAAATAAAAATGTTATTTTTTAAAGCATATATTTTGACAAAAAATAAAATCATGATAGGAATAAAACTTTTTAATAAATCAAAAACAAATACAATTATTGCAATTTTAATTCCATATGTTCTTAAAACATTTGTTGCACCCGCATTACCTGATCCTTGGGTTCTAATATCTTTTCCTTGCTTTCTTGAAAAAAGAATACCAAAATTAATTGAACCTAATAAGTATCCAATAATGAAAATTATTAAATTAATGTAAATATATTTTCAAATAACCATACTAAATAAAATAATAGAAAAAAATTATGAATTTTTACAAATTTTCAATAATAAGTGAAACTTCATTTGAAGTCACAATATTATCTTTTTGTAAAATATCATAATTAAAAAGTATTTCTCTTTTGTTTATTTTAACGGTTTTTAAAAATCAATCAATTTCAATAGTCTTATTACCTAAACTATAATTAGTAGATACACGGTAATTTTTTATTAAGTGAATTTTATTACCATTATAAAAAATAATAATTTCGTCATTGCTTATTTTAAGATGATGGCCAACTTTATTTTGATCCTTAAATTTAATAACAATAAATTTTCCTTCAGTATCTTCAAAGTAATCTAAAAATGGTGTTTCAAATATTTCTTCTTTTTGATTTGAAATTGAACTTTTAGATAAATATTTTAACTTCATTTTTCTAAACGAGAAAACACCAAATCTTTACCGAATAAATATATTGCCTTAGCAAGTTCCGGGCCATGTTCTTCATATGTTGTGGCAATTCTAATTGGCATAAATAAATCTTTACCTTTTACATTCAATAAGTTCTTGGTTTCATCAATAGCAACTTGAATATTTTCAATAGTAAATGATTTAGATCTTAAAATCTTAAAAAACGTTGTCACAACATTATTTTCTTGAAAAGGAATTTCTAAATTTGCCTTTGGATATAGATAAATTTTAAGTTCCTCTTTAATTTGATTAATGGTTGAAGAATGTTGCTTATATGTTTCAACAAATATTTCATTTCAATTATCATCTTTTGGCGAAGAAATTTTTGAAATAATAAAATTATTAGGAAGTTGTTTCATGTATTGTTTAGAAAATCATTCCATCTTTACAATATCAAATTTTGAAGGGCTTTTTGATAAACGAGTATAATCAAATTTTTTAACAAGTTCTTCTTGAGACATCATTTCACTTTTGTCTGCACTTGTTCAGCCTAATAATGCTAAAAAATTAAAAATTGCTTCTGGACAATATCCTTCATTCTTATAATCTTCAATAAATTGCTTCATTGTTTTATCACGTTTAGAAAGTTTTTTGCCTTCCATATTGGTAATGATTGTTAGATGTCCAAAAATAGGAGGAGTTCAATTAAATGCTTCATAGATTGCTAATTGCTTAGGAGTATTAGTAATATGTTCTTCTCCTCTTAATACATGAGATATTTGCATTTGATGATCGTCAACAACAACAGCAAAGTTATAAGTAGGATAACCATCGCTTTTCATAATTACAAAATCACCTATATCATCACTATTTACAGAAATCTTTCCTCTAACTATATCTTCTCATTCATAAACTTTATTCTTTGGAAGTTTTAATCTTATTGAATATTCTCCAGCTTTATCTCGTCTATTTTTTTCTTCATCTGAAATTTTTAATCATGTTGGGTCATATCTAAAAGAAGCGATTTTGGCATCTTCTTGCTCTTGGTGTTGTTTTGCTAATTCTTCAGTATTTTCATATGCTTTATAAGCTAATCCTTTTTTAACAAGTTTATTAACTAATTCATGGTAAACATCCAATTTTTCGCTTTGACGATATTTTCCACATTTAGGATTTGGTTTAAAGGGGCTTTCGTCAGGAATTATTCCAAGTCAAGCTAAATTATTTAATTGACTAGCTTCACCATCTACTACATTTCTTTCAACATCAGTATCTTCTAATCTAAAGATGAAATCGCCACCATAATGTTTTGCAAATAAATAGCAAAATAAGGCAGTTCTAGCACCACCAATATGTAAATATCCGGTTGGACTTGGTGCATATCTTGTTCTAATTTTATTCATTATTTTATACCTTCTTAATCATATTCAAATTCCATTGGCACAGGATCAATTGCCGAGGTTAAAAATTTATTTTCATGAACAATCCCTGGATAATATGGTCAATGTGCTTCTTCATAAGGAATGTCTCCTTCTTCTAATCCTACAGTCCCCAATCCAACACTAGAATTGTCAGATGAAACTTTATTTTGAGATTTCTGTAAAGCGTCAAATCAACCTATTGAATCTTCATATTTTCTTTCAACTCAATAAAGAGTCATAAATAAAACATTCTTTTTTCCTTTATATTGTGAATAACTTCTTATAGCATAAGGAAAATGTTTAGCCATTTCATCTCAAGTAAAAGCATACATTCTAAAATGGTAATTATTAAGTAAATTAGCAAAATTAAAATACTTATTATAAAAATCTTTAAATATATGTTTTGTTTTGTTCTCGTTTAAAATATTATTTCCATATTTATCTTTTTTTATAGTTTTTATTTTTTCTTTAGTTTTAGCATCAATAGATTCTTCATATTCAAAAACATTATATGCGGGATCACTTTTGTCAAGTATATTTGGATATTTTAGAATTTCATTTTTGAATGCTGAAGCAGAACCTTTAATTTTTCCATCAGAAGTTAATAAAGAAGGATTAATTCATTTGCTAGAATTAGGTTCCTTACTATTACTTGGTTGCTTTCTTTTAATTTCTAAAATAGGTTTAGAATTACAACTAAGAGAAATAACTGGTAAACTAGCCAAAGGAAATAAACTAAACAAAAAATGTAATTTAAAGTTCTTTTTCATAATATCAAAAATTATATAACAACAGTTTAAAATATCATTGGCAAAATTTACAATGTCTTGATAATAAATAACAAAAAGATTACAAAAAAAAGCATTTTATTATAATTTAATATATATAACTATGGAGGTAGAAATATGGGAAAAGTGGCAACATCACTAAAAACAATTGCGAATTTATTTAGTTCTAAAGCACCTGGTTTTTATTCAGAAAAATTCTTCAAAGCTAGCAAAGGAACAATTGTAGATGGTGGAATTATTACTTCTGGAATATTAAATATTGTTGCATTAGTTCTTTTATCAATTGCAGCACTAGTACTAATTATTGGAATTATTAGATCAATAGTAAATGCTAATTCGACAAAAGAAGATGGAACTGACCATAAAAGAAAAGCAAAAAGAATTATTATTGCTTCTGTATTAGTTTCACTTATCTTAGCAGCCCTTGGTATGATTCCAGTAATTATTGCCTTAGTTGCAAAATAATTTCAATCGCCTTGTTGGCGATTTTTTTATTGTCTTTTCCCAAAAAATTATCAAATATTTCTCAAATTTAAAAAGATTTAATTAGCAAGTAATAAAAATTAAATTATGAGAATAAAAATACAAACAGATAAAAAAGATTGTGGGTTAATAGTTTTACAAGCATTCTATAAAAAGTTTTATAAAAAATGATTAGATATAAATTATTTAAAATCACAAGTTAAATATAGTGATAATGGAATAAATTTATTAGAAATTAGTCAACTAGCAAAAAAGTTAGGTTTGAATTATCAAGCACTTGAAGGAGATTTTGAATCATTTAAAAATTTAGAAACAAATGAACCTTTTTTCATTCTAATAAACAATAATAACTATTTTCACTATGTAATTGTTGAGGAAAAAACAAATGGTTATTTAACCATAAATGACCCATTTAAAGGTAAATATAAATTAACATACGAATCTTTAAAACCAATGTATCTTAATATCATAATTTATGTTAATAAAATCAGTAGTTATTCTCATACGAGTTTAAGTTTAAATGGTAAATTTAACTATTTTAATAATCAAACAATAAATATAATAGTTGCAACTTTTTTATCATTAATTAATATCTCTCTAGTTTTTGCTGGAAGTTATTATTTAAAGAATATTGTTGATAACGTTATTCCTACCAACAATAATAAATATTTAATCACACTTACTATACTATTTGGATGAATTTCTATCATAAAAATTATTAGCTCTTATTTATTGAATTTAATGGAACAAAAAATTTATCAAAGTATTGAAAAAAATATTTTAAAAAATTTCTTTATTAAAGTATTAAATGGAAAAACCAATTCATTACATAAAATACAAAAATCAGATTATTTCCATAGGCTTTCAACAATTCAAAATGTAACAGCATTTTATACAAATATAATAGAATTTTTATTTAACAAAATCATTGTATTTATTTTAAGTACAATCTTATTAACTTCTATATCATGAAGACTTTATTTGATTTCATTAGTAATTTATATTATTAGTTTTATTGTTAGCTATTTTTTTAAAAGGAAAATAATAGTAAAATATCAAAATGTTGTAGAAAATAATATTTCGTTAATCAATCAAAATGTTGAAATATTTTTTAGCTTTTTGCAAAGAAAAGATTATTATAATCGAAAGAAAAATATTAAAAATTTTGAAACATTTCTAAGCGAATATCAAACAAAATCAATGAATTTTTGAAAGATTTCTAATTGAAAGAAAATTTTTCTTAGTTTTATTACTTCATTAATGCAAATTATTGTGATATTTATAGGATCGAAATTTGTATTAAACAAGTTATTTACATTAGGTCAACTTCTGCTTTTTAATTCTATATTTATTTTTTCTTTTCCTATGTGAGAAAGTTTGGCAGAAATTTTTAGTAGTATAGATATTGATTTAAAAAATATTGAAAGATTGAACTATATTTTATTGTTAGAAGAAGAACAAAAATTTTATTCTGATTTTTTAAATAAGAAAATTGAATCCATTGAATTTAAAGATATTAAATTTGGATACACAAATAAAATTGTTTTAAATAATTTTTCTTGATTATTCCTAAATAATACTCAAATAGTTGGTAAAAATGGAACTGGGAAATCAACAATTATGAAATTAATTTATGGATTAAATTCTGATTATCAGGGGAAAATTTTAGTAAATAACAAAAACCTAAATGATATAAATTTAGCTGAATTTAGAAAAAACATATTTTTAAATGATGTATATGATTACTTGCCAAATGACTTTTTAATTAACATTATTACTTCAAAAGATGAAGTTGCTATGAAAACTTTAAATTTCAATATTGCAAAATATAACTTAAATGATTTATTGAATGGTTTTAATTTAAAATG
The DNA here is from genome assembly GCF_046774455.1 of Metamycoplasma buccale. Lineage (GTDB taxonomy): Bacteria > Bacillota_I > Bacilli_A > Mycoplasmatales > Metamycoplasmataceae > Metamycoplasma > Metamycoplasma buccale. The sequence continues at coordinate 99,747 of NZ_CP177249.1, forward strand.
AGATACAAAAATTGAAGATGGTGGAATATTTTTATCAAATGGCCAAAAGCAATTTATTGGATTACTAAAATTGTTTTGTTTTAAATATGAACTAATTATGTTTGATGAAGCTTTCGAGAGTATTGAATCGGAAATATTCAACAAAATTAAAAAAGCAATTATTTTAGAGCACGAAAATGCTTTATTTATTGAAATTAGTCACACAAATAGAATAATTGCTAGTAAAAACTGTTTAAAAATTCCTAGTTAAATATATAAAAAATATTTAATTTTCTTTTAGATTATAATTGTAGCTATGAATTATTTAAACTACAAAAATAAAAGTTTTCATTCATTTAGATTTTTAAAAGAATTTGAAAGTATTTTAGAAGAAGCGAGAATAGAATTTGGTGAAAATAAAAATTTAGAAGTTGACCTTTTATTTGTAACAGCTTGAAGAATGAAAAAAATGAATAATTACTATCGCGGAAAAAATTACACAACGGATATTTTAAGTTTTTCATTAGAATGCAAACAAGAATTAAGTTTTTTTGAAACCTTACCACTTGGTCAAATTATCATTTCACCATGAAAAATTAAAAAACAGGCAAGAGAATTTAATCATAGTTTAAAAAGAGAATTTTGTTATATATTTGCACATGGAATTGCCCATTTATTTGGATTTGACCATCTAACTAAAGAAGATGAAAAAATAATGAATAGTCATGTTAATAATATTATGGAAAAATTAAATATAAAAAGGAAATAAATTTAATGAAAAAAATATGTATTGTAGGTTTAATAGGTAGACCAAATGTTGGAAAAAGCACATTAATGAATAATATTTTGAATTGTAATTTGTCTATTGTTTCAAACATACCTCAAACAACAAGGGATGAAATAAAAGGAATTTATAATGATGAAGAATACCAAATAATTTTTATCGATACACCAGGAATTCACAAAAGTAGAAATTTACTATCTGAAAAATTAAATGAAAAATCATATTCAATATTAAAAAATATTGATTTACTTTTATTTTTATCACCTGCAAACGAAGAAATAGGGTCTGGAGATAAATTTATTATTAAAAAAATTCAAGAAAATAATGTAGAAAATAAAATTGCAATCATAACTAAAATTGATTTAATAAATGAAAATGAACTTTTAAATAATAAGGCAGATCAACTAAAATCATACGGTTTTCAAACCATATTAGGTATAGGCAAAGATTTAAAAAATACATATAAGGATTTATTAGATGAAATTAAAAAATACGCCTATGAAAGTGAACCTTTATATTCTGAAGATCAATTTACTGATGTATCTATGAGATTCATTGCAAAAGAAGAAATAAGAGAAGCTGCTTTAGAACACCTTTATGAAGAATTGCCACATTCAATAGCAGTTCAAATTGATAGTTTTATAGAACAAGAAGATACAAAACCATATCTAATAGATGCAACAATCTATGTAAAAAAGGAATCTCAAAAAGGAATATTGATTGGTAAAAATGCTTCAATGATTAAACTTATTTCAACAAAAGCTAGAAAAAAAATGGAAGATTTTTTTGAACATAGGGTATACTTGAAAATCAATGTTAAAGTAAATGAAAATTGAGTTGATAATGAAAATAAAATAAAAAATATGGGGTATTAATGAAAACTAAACGTCAAATATCTTTTTATAAAATAAAAATGGTGATTGTTATCATTTTATTAATATTAACTTTAGGAATTTTTGGTTTAATTTTATTTTATAAATTGAAAAATCCTTTTCAAGTAAGCATTTATAATTATGAATCATATTTAAGTAAAAAAATTATTAATGATATAAAGAAAAAATATTCATACCATGTTTTTGGTGAAATAAATGAGTTTACAAAGGCTATTAATACAAACAAAGCTGTTGCAGGTGTAGGATCAGACCATCAAATTGCGCAACTAATTTTAGAAGGCAAAATTAAAAAATTAAATCTTTCTAAGGTGTATGGTAAAAATATTTCAAAAGAGGAAATTTTTAAACTATATCCTAAAATTTTGCAAGAACATTTAAATAAATACGAACAATGAATTTACAATAAAATTAAAGAAATTAATCCTAAGAATGAAATTGTATATAAAAGAAATAGCAAGATTCTACAAAAGCCATATTTATACTATGACAAAGATAATAAAGATAAAATAATCGGTTTTGAAGCTGATTCAAGAGAGGGAATTGATCATTTTTATGAATACTTAATTCCATACTTTATGCAAGATAAAGTTATTGCATATAACATAAACAGCAAATATAGACCGCATTTAAAAAACATTGAGTCAATTAAAGAAAGTTTAAAAGGGAAAGAAGACTGACTATCAATTATTAAAACACTTGTTGAAAAGCATAATTATAGAAGGGTTTATTGGACTAATTCATTTTTAGATAATTCAATGATTGGACAATTTTATGCTACAGAAACAAAAAAACATAATTATATGCCTGATGGTAAAACGCTCGAAAACTTGAATTTCAACAATTACAAAGAAATTTTTAAATACTTCTTCGAATTAGTAAAACAAAGCACAGGGCATAGTATAAAAGATGAACAATACAACAAACTTGTAACAAGTGGTTTAGAACTTGTAAATGATGTAATTGAACCAACATCTACTAAAGCCGATGTTTCAATAATGTATAATGGCGATGCCTTAGATTCTTTTTATGCAAATGATAATTTTGCAAAATTACAAGGTCAACAAATTGATTATGTAAGACCAAAAAATAACTATATGTTATTAGACGCATGAATTGTTTCTTCTTCTACAGATGATGATGCAAGTGATAGATTATTGGAGTATTTAAACAAAGTTGCTATTTTTGGTTCTACTTTAAATCAAAGTCAACTTGAAAATAAATATATAAATTCTGTTTATAACGATTTAGTTAAAGCAAATAATAATAAAAAAGAAGAATATGCAAAAAACTTATTTGAAGATTCAGAACGAAAAATTGTTAAAAAAATCGAAGATATAGATAAAAATTTCTACAAAGAAAACTATGAAACATTTATGAATAATTTTGATTTTGTTCCTTCAATAAGTAACTTTAATGCTGTTAATTACACACCAGGATTTGCTGAAACAAATAAATTTTTAAAACGTTATTATTTCAAAGATGAAGATAAAAAAGATAATGAAAAAGCAATTAGTATTTTCGATATTGAAGGTGCAACCAATGTAATTAGACAAATTTATCAACCAATTAATTTAAAACTTCGTACTGAGATTAGTGATTATTACTTTGAAAATACAAAATCTTAATGATAAAAAAAATTTCATTTATAATATTTTAACAATGTTAAAAAAGATAAAGATAAATTTAGTAAGTGATATAAAATGAGCGTTCTTTATTAGGACGTTTTTTCTTTCTTTTGCAACATTAAAAAAATATATAATTAAAACTTCACAAAACACTTTTGATTGTGCCTCCATTTAGCGAAACTTATTTAAGTTTCAAACATTTTAAAAACTTTTAAAAATAAAATAAATGGAAGGTGAAAAATGGAAAGAAATCAGCAAAGAAAAATCATTAACAAAGATGAACAGCCAATTATTGATTTAGTTAATGTAGTAAAAGAATTTGATGGTAGAAATGTTTTAGATGATGTTAACATGAGAATTCAAAAGGGAGAATTTATAACTTTACTAGGACCTAGTGGATCAGGAAAAACAACAATACTAAGAATTATTGGTGGTTTTGAATGGGTAACCCGGGGTGAAGTAAAATTTTATGGTAAAGATATAAAAGATTTAAGTCCTCACAAAAGAGATGTTTCAACTATTTTTCAAGATTATGCTTTGTTCCCTCATTTAAATGTTGAAAATAACATCAAATATGGATTACGATTAAAAAGAATTCCTAAGTTAGGCATACCTAAATCTTTTCAAAATAAACTAATTTCAAATAAAGCGAAATGAACTAAAATCGCAAATTTAGAAATGAAAAAGCTAGATAAAACAATGGCACAATATCAAAAATTAATAAATAATCCAAAAACCATTGAAAAGAAAAGAGAAAAGTATCAATCTTTAGTAGATGATATGGACTTTAAATATTCATATTGAGAAAATTACTGTGATCTTAAAACTGAACAATATGAAAAAAAATATTTAACTCGCCCAATTTCAAATATTGAAATGGATAAAGAAGTTAAAGACATTATGAAACTAGTAGGTTTAGAGGGTAACGAAAAGAAAAACGTTAACTATTTATCTGGAGGAATGAAACAAAGAGTAGCGCTTGCAAGATCTCTTGTTATTGAACCAGAAATACTTTTATTAGATGAACCATTAAGTGCACTAGATGCTAAAATTAGAGAAAAAATGCAACATTTTTTAAGAGATATTCAACAAAAATTAAAATTAACATTTATTTTTGTAACTCATGATAGAAATGAAGCTTTGCAATTAAGCGATAGAATTGCTGTTATAAGAGATGGAAGAGTTGAACAATTTGATGTTCCCAAAAAACTTTATGATTATCCTATAAACAAATGAGTAGCCAATTTTATTGGTGATTCTAATTTTTTTGATGCAAAGTTTATTAGTAAGGGAAAAGTACAATTTATGAATAAAATTTTTTCAACAATTCATGAAGAATTTGAACCAGAAGAAAAATTGGATGCTTTAATAAGACCTGAAGATATTAAAATTGTAAAAAATAAAATAAAAGCTAAATTAATAGGAACAATAACAAAATCAACATATGGTGGAAGTTACTATAATTACAAAATAAATGTTAAAGATAAAACAATTTTAGTAGAAACCCCTGACAAATACGATGTGGATAAAGAAGTTTATCTAGATTGAGAATTAGATGCTATTCATTTAATGAAAAAAGACCCCAAAGAAAATGAGGTAATTGAAAATGTTAATGTATAGTATTAAAGAAAAAAATAAATTAAATAATAAAAAATTAGCAAATAAAAATAATTTTAAATCCACATCTAAATTTCAACTATCTTTAATAACTCCCTATGTTATTTTCTCTATTTTGTTTATTATTTTGCCAATGATCTTAATCTTTATTTATGCTTTTAAACCTTTAGATGGACAATCTAAAAATTTAGAAAATTGAGATATTATTGCTAGAAAAACTACATGAACTATAATGTGAAGATCAATAATAACAGGATTGCTTGCTGCTTTTATTGCTTTAATTTTAGGTTTTCCTTATGCATATATAATTTCTAAAAGCAAATCTACTATTTTAAAAACATTAGGTTTATCTTTAATTTTAAGTCCTTTAGCTATTTTTACAATTTCAAAAGCTTTATCTATGAGAGGATTATTTTCTGCAATTTTTGATGAAAATAAACTAAATAATTACTTTTTTATGATTTTAGGTATGGTTTATTTATATTTACCACTTATGGTTATGCCTTTATACCAAGTTTTAAAAGATATGCCTAAAAATATTCTAGAAGCTTCTGAAGATTTGGGATATTCAAAAATAAAAAGTGTTTTTAAAGTTATATTACCTTATTGTTCTAAAGCTATACTAAGCGGTTTTGGTATTGTTTTAATGATGTCATCTACTTCAATTATCATTTCTGAAAAATTATTGCCTAATGGTAGTCAAAAACAATTAATTGGTAATTTAATTAACCAATTCGCAAACACTACTAATCCTTTTGATTTGGCAAATGCATCTTCACTTGTAATAATTACAATGATAGTGCTTTTATCAATATATGGATTAATTTATGGTATTCCATATTTAATTAGTAAACATAGACAAGGAGGATCATATGAATAAATTAAAACAAGTTCTTAAATATTCATACATTATTTTAATTTTACTTTTTATGTATGTTCCCATTATTTTTGGAACAATTTTTAGTTTTAATGAACCTTCTGATAAGGGGACTTTTTCAGTAACTACTTGAAATAGAACTTCATTTTCAGCATATCGAGAATTATTTTCTAAATCACATGGGTTAGCATTTGTTAATTCTTTTTTGCTAGGATTTAGCACATCTTTATTTGTAATAACACTTTCATTATTAACAGTTTTTGCATTATGAAGACAAAAAAATAAAGGGTTAAGATCATATGTTCAAACAACATCAAACATTCCTTTAATTAACCCAGATGTTATTACTGGATTAACACTTGCAATAGTGTTAAATATTATTTTTTTAGGAACCTTAAAAGCTACTAGCGAAGGTTTTTTTAGAGCGATAATAGCTCATACAGCTATGTGTTTACCATATGGTATTTTAATAATGCTTCCTAAAAGTGATAAATTTTCTAAAAATATATTTGAAGCAAGTCAAGATTTAGGATATTCAAAAATAGCTACTTGATTTAAAACTTACTTTGTTTACATGCTAGGAACTATAGGCTTTACTTTTATAATAACAATGGCACTATCGTTTGATGATTTTATTATTACAAGAATTGTTTCAAATACAGAAACTTTAGGAACTCAACTTTACGAAGGTCAATTTCAAGCATGATCACTTGGTATTGGAGCAATTTCACTTATTATTGTAATATTTGGTAATACATTATATGGCATCTATAAAACTACTCAAGGAATAAGAGCAAAAAGAGCAATTTCACTTAATAAAAAAGAGATGTTAATTCAAAGGTAATAATTTTACTTAACAAAATGAAGAGACGAATTTGAAAAATTATTTTATTTTCAATTCCTTTTTTAATTGTTATTGTAATTTTTGCTATTCTTGCTTCAATTAAAATAAATAATGGCTATCAAGCCAGTATATATAATTATGAATCTTACTTATCACCTAAAGTAGTTAAAAAAATTAAACAATATTATAACTATAAAGAATTTAAAGAAGTAAATGAGTTTAGTCAAGCTTTGTATGCCGAAAGAACAATTGCTGGTATTGGTAGTGATTTTCAAGCTGCTCAATTAATTATTGATAACAAAATTAAAAAAATTAATTTTGAATTAATATTCGGTAAAGGGGCTAATGAATGAGAAAAAAGAAAACTGCTTTATCGATCTTCTATAGTTAAACACATGGAAAAATTTGATAATTTAATTTATGAAACTATCAAAAATAAAAATCATCCGACTGCTCGAATTTTAAGCGAAAAAGATAAAACTTATGATGTAAATGGTGATGGTATTCCTGACCATTTTTATGAATATATTTTGCCATATTATTCACAAGACAAAGGGGTTGCACTATCTTTGGATAAGAAAAATCGCCCTCACTTAGATAAAATTGAAAATACACTAAAAGACTTAAAAAATAAAGATTTTAAATTAACTTGAGAAGAACTAATAAGATTACTAAGAAAGCATAACTACCAAAGATTTGGTTGAACTAATGCATATTATGACAACCTTATGATAGGTTCTAGCTATCAAGGCAACAAACCTTATAATATTTTTAACGAAAAAAATTATAAACAAGCAATAGATGCATTTGTTAAGTTTGTTAATGAAGTTGGAGGCCACAATATAAAAAATACTGAATATAATTATTTCAGTAACGATGGTCTTGAATTGTTAAATCATTTAATAGAACCCAAAGAAAAAAGATCTGACGCAGCAGTTTTATATAATGGAGATGCCTTGGATGCCTACTATTCAAAAGATAATTTTTCTTTAGTTAAAAATGGCTCAATAAAATTTATTCGTCCCAAAGATAATTACATGTTAATGGATGGATGGATTCTTTCAAAAAGATTAGACAATAAGGAAACAGAAAGATTTTTAAATTTACTTAAACAAACCATTTACTCGCAAAGTTCAATTAAAAATATTTCAAACCAACTTAGAAATTTAGAAAATAATTTCTTTTCTCAATTTAAAAAATATTTATCAAAAAAAATTATTGATGACGAAAAAGAATTTGTAAAAATAAGAAGCAAGCAACTAGGATATGATCAAACTATTTCACTTAAAAAAATTAATGAATTTCTTTCAGCTCTAAATGAAAATAATTTTTACAAAATTTTGAAACTAAGAAATAGTGATTTACATTATTTTAGTAGACACTTTGATAAAATATTTGAAGAAAATCTAATTGATGAAATTATTAATTTTAACTATATTTCATATACTCCTACAGACAATTTAATGTATAAATTTTTTGAAAAATGATATTTTTCTGGAGATAAAGTAGCTCTAGAAATATATAAGCAAAGAGAAAGTTATGGCAATTATAATTTAAGCACCTATCCAATTATCGATAATAATTTACGAACTAAAATAGCTACTTACTATTATGAAGTTACTAAATCATAGTTTTTGAAATTTTAAATAATATTTTAATTTTTAATGTAAATTATTTTTATTAAAGGATTTAATACTTTAAAATAAACGTTTTAAAAATATAGAATGTAGTGTTTCTTTGCTTTATAAAATATGAAGTTAAAATATCATGAGAAAATGAGAAGACCAAATTTTTGTGAAAAAACAAAAAGAGCAAAACTATCAATTGTTTTGCTCTTTTCAATTTATTAGCAATTTTTTTATTTAATTTTATATATAATAAAAATCCAAAAATTATTTTCAATCAGTTTGCTCATATTTTCTTTTGATAGATTCCTCGGTAATTTCTTTACCTAATAATTGAATATTTGGATCTTGGTGATTCCGCATTCTAATGCCAAAATCTAATACAATCTTCTTTAATATATTAACCTCATTTTTAAGTCATTCGAATTTTTCTACTGCTAACTGATAATCTAATATTCGTCCCAATACTTTTATAGGTATGCTATAATTTTTATTTTTATATTTTAATATTACAGCAAGAATATCTAATTTCAGTTGTTCATTTTTTGTTGCATATTTTTCAAGACTAGTTTCTACATTTTCTAAAAATTTAATTAATCCTAAAGCTTCATTATTTTCATCGGTTTTTATATTTCAATTAAGCAAACCAAAAGCATAATGGCAAGCTTCCAAAAGTTTTGACATATCTACTTCCTCATTATAATTAACAGAGATATTCTCAATTTTGTAATTTCCATCAATAGTTTTGCCAGTAATAACATTTTTGGTTGCACTATAAGAATATTTAAATTTTCCTTCACCATTAATATATTTTGCAGAAACAATATCTTTGTTTTCAATATTAAATAATGATTTAAAGGCATCTATCTCATTACCACTAGAATTTACACGATCTTTTCAAAATAACGGCATATACCCGCCATACTGAGATGAAAAAGATCCTCATTTGTTATAATTAAAGTCACGTGCCGTTAAATTAAATTGTTTTTCGGGTAAATCTTTTTTAAATCCAGTGATTTTATATTCAAACTCTTTACTAATATCTGGAAACTTCTTAGATTTTATAGTTACTTTTAAAGTTAATTCACCAGTATGGTCATTAGGACTTGTGTGAGTTACTTGATATTCAAATTGATCTTTTAATTCAGTTTTTAAAGTAATATCACTTTGGTGATTCTTATCAACATCAGAGGCCAATCTATCTTTATTTTCAACATCAAAATCAGGGTTATAATATCTAACATATCCATCATGAACATTTCTTAATGATTCGGTGATATCCAATGTTTGCACTTCTTCAAAATATGAATTTGAAAATGATTCTGACTTATAGCTATCAGCTGCTGGAATATTTTCTCTTGTTATTTTGTATCTAAAAGTAATTTGATTACTTGATTCATTATAATTTAAATCATATATTTCAAAAGTTTCATCTTTTAAAATGCCTTTATTATTATCTCAATCAGCAAATGCCTTTAGTGTTTTATAATAATCCCCATAACTCTTATTATAAATATCCTTGTAAACTTCCTCTGTGGTATATTTAGAAGAATATTTTGCACGTAAGTTTCTTATTTTATATGGTTCATACTTTTTAAAATCATCAAAGGTATAATCAACATATGCTTTTATTTTTGGGTTTTTCTTTAAAGTAAAAGTAAATCTTGCATATACTTTTCCGGTGTTGTCATTTGCCTTGTGTTCAGTTTTAATTTTATAATCAGAGCTTGGATGATTTGTAACTGTATAATTAAAACCTTGTACAAATGTTGAAGGAAGTCATTTTTTACGATCAGGCTCAACTCCTATTTTCACAACATGTTTAGCATAAATATTTGCATCAATTTCTAGTATTTTTTCTTCAGCTTTAGAAATTTCTAAACCAATTTCAGTAACGACTTTTTGATATGAATTGTTTTTTGCTTCATTTTTTAATTGTTCAAGTTTATTTTTTACCTGTTCAAGTTCTTGTTTAGCTTTGTCTAACTCTTCTTTTTGAGCACTTTGAATTGCTTCATCTGCTTTTTTAATTGCTTGAGTAAGTTCTTGTTTTAAGAGTGCTAAATCATTGTTTAATTTTTCAATTAATTCTCTTAATTTTTCTTTTGCTTCTTGTAATTTTCTTTCCAATCCTTCAATAAGAAATATCAATTCATTTTGCTTATCAATAATTTCTGGATATTTTAATTCATTACGTTGGTTAATAAAATCTTTAGCATCTTTTATCTGTTTAGTTAGATAAGTAATTGCTCCTTCCAATATTCCAATAGTATTAGATTGATCAAGACTACTACCAGCAATTTCAAGGTTTGTTTTTAATTGTTGAATTTTTTGTAATAATTCATTAATTTTTCTAGCACGATTTTGATTATTTAAAGTTTCATATTTTTTAACAATATCTTTTACTTGTTCTTTAGTTTTAGCATTGTCTATTTCATTAAATGCGGCATTTTTTTCATCAATATTTAAATCAGTAAAGTTGTTATTAACTAGATTTTTGGCGCCTTGTTTTATTGCCTCAAGTTCTTCTAATCTTTGTTTTTCTTCTCTTGCTTTATCTAATTCTCTATTTGCTTCAGCTATTTTATCAATCAAGTTTTGTTTTTCAGAAGCAAGATCCGAACTATTTTCAATTTTTGATTTTAAAGCTTCAGCTTTGGGTAATAAATCTTCTAATGCTCTAATATCAATTTCTAATGAAGATGAAGTGGTATGTTCTTTTTTGACTTCACTAATAGCATCATCAAGATTACGTAGCATTTTATTAATTTCTTGCTTAATGGTTTGTTTAGCTTGTTCAAGTTTTTCTTCTAGTTTTTGTTTTAAAGTACTTAATTCATTTAATAAAGTAGTTGCTTCAGTTTGTTTAGAAGAGTAGTTTTTTTGTTCGGCTAAAGTCTTTGCTACCTCTGCTTTTGTAATAGCGATTTGTAAATCATTAAGAGCAGCTTCTAAATCAGGAATTTTCTTAGAAGCAATGGCACTATTTGCTTTATTTTCAGCAGGTGTTGCTAAATTTTTAGCTTCAGTAACTTTACTTTCTACTAATTGTTTATTAGTATTTTGAGTAGTAGTTAATGAAGTTAGAGTTGATTTAGCAGCGTCACTTTTTGTTTTTAAGGCATCAAGTTTTGCTTTAACTTCTGGTTTATTAGCTAAAGGATTTGTTTGAATTTGTGAATGTTTAGTGTTGGCATGAGTAATTGCCTTTTCTAGTAATGGCAATTTCTTATCAGATTCATCAACATTATCTTTAGCATTTTTGGCATCAGTTTCAGCCTGAGTTAATTTTTCTATTTCTTTATCAATTTCTGCTATTAATTCTTTTGCCTTTTCATCTTCAGAAATTTTTGCTAATTTATCATTAATTTCTTTAATCTTATCTTCAGCTTTTTTAATTTCTTTGGTTGCTTCAGTAATAACTTTTTGATAGTTTTTGTTTTGAGCTTCAGTTTTTACTTTTTCAAGGTCGGTTTTAGCTTCTTCTAATAAAGTTCTGGCTTCATTTAATTTTGCTTTATCATTACCAGCGGCATTAGCTTTTTCAATTGCTTTGTCTAATTTATCTTTAGCTTGAGCTAAGTCTTGTTCTAGCTTTTGTTGGCCACTATTTAGTTTATTTTGTGCTTGTTGAAGCTCGGTTTTAGCTTTTTCTATTAATGTTTTTAGATCATTAGTTTCACTTGTTATTTCATGATATTTATTTTCATAATGATTATCTAAAAAGTTTGTAGCATTTTTTAATTTAGTGGTTAAGTTAGTAATAGCGGTTTTAAGTTCTTCTAATTTAGCACTATTTCTAGCAGTTTCTGATTGAGAAGTAGCTTCTTCTAAGTCTTTTTTAAGATTTGTTATTTGATCTTTTAGTTCTTTAACTTTTTTAGCACGATTTTGATTATTTAAAGTTTCATATTTTTGAACAACTTGTTTTACTTTTTCTTTAGTTTCGGCAACATCAATTTCACTAATTGCAGCAGTTTTTTGTTCACTTGTTAAATCAGTAAATTCATTATTAATTTTATTTTTAGCTGCTTGTTTAGCTGCTTCTAATTCTGCTAAACGAGCTTTTTCTTTTTTAGCTTTTTCAAGTTCTGTATTAGCTTCAGTAAGTTTTTTGGTAAGTTGTTCTTTTTCAGTAGCAAGCTCTGAACTACTTTCTGTTTCTGGTTGTAACTTTCTAGCTTCTTCAATTAATTTTTCTAATTCTAAAATATCATCACCCAATGAAGATGAAGTGGTATGTTTTGCTTTAACTTTAGTAATAGCAGTGTCAAGATCTTCAATCAATTTTTTAACTTTTGCTTTAATTGCATTTACTCTATCTTGTTCAGTTTGTCTAGCTTTTTGTAATTCTTCTTCTACTTTGGTTTTTAATTCATTAAGTTTATTTAATAAATCATTAGCTTCAGTTTCTTTTGAAGAATAATGCTTGTTATTTGCCAAGTTTTTTGCTTTAGTAGTTTCGTCTATTGCTTTAACTAAATCTTTAAGAGCATCTTCTAAATCAGAAATTTTCTTAGATGAAATAGCATTATTAGCTTTATTTTCAGCAGGTATTGCTAAAGCTTTAGCATCATTAACTGCTTTTTCAACTAATTGTTTATTAGTATTTTGAGTAGCGGTTAATGAGTTTCATATTTCTTTAGCTTTATCACTTGTTTGTTTTAATTCGGAAAGTTTTGTTTTTACCTCTTCTTTATTAGCTAAAGAATTTCCTTGAATTTCTGAGTGTTTTTCGTTAGCTTTAGTAATTGCTTCATTTAATAAAGGTAGTTTCTTATCTAATTCATCAATATTATCTTTAACACTATTAGCTTCATTTTCAGCAGTTTTTACTTTTTCTATTTCTTTAGTAATTTCTTCAACCAATTTTTGAATTTTAGCTGCTTCATCTTGTTTAGCTGCATCTAATTTAGCCCTGGTTTCTTCAAGTTGTTTTTCTACTTTAGTTATTAAAGCTTGTGCTTCATTAATTTTTTCTTGATATTTGTTAGTTGTAGCTAAATTTTTTGCTTCTTCTGCCTTAGTTTTAGCTTCATTTAAAGTTTCAACTGCTTTAGATAATTTATCAACATCATTGTCAGGAGCTGCTTTAGCTACTTCTATTGCTTTTGTAACTGCTTCTTTAGCTTCTCTAACTTTATTATTAGTTGCATTAGTTTTTGTAGTTAATTCTTGGCTTTTTGTTGAATTAGTTTGTTCTGAATCTTTAATTAATTTGTCTAAAAATTCTAATAAAGTTTTTAATTCAGGAATTTTCTTATTAATTTCTACATTATGAATGTTATAAACTTGATCTCTTGCTTTAGTAATTTCAGTATGAAGTTTAGGAAGGTTTTCATTTAATTCATCAACTCCAGTTAATGTTTTAACATCGTTATTTATTTGTTTTAATGAATTTATAGTATCTTCAAGTGCTTTTTTAACTTCGGCAATCCTTTTGGTTTCTTTTTCTTGTTCATCTGCTAATTTATCAGTGATTTCTTTTAATTTTTTGTCTACTTCTTTAGATTTTTCATCAGCTTCTTTAGATTTTTCATCATAGTGATTTTTATCTGCTTCTTGTTTTGCTTTTTCTAAATCTTTTTTGGCGTCCTCTAGATCTTTTTTGGCGTCCTCTAGATCTTTTTTAGCTTTATCTAAATCATCTTTTTTAGGTGGATCTTGTTTTAAGGCATCATCGGCTTTTTTAATAGCTTCATCGGCTTTTTTCTTAGCGTCATCTACTTGTTTATCGATTTTCTCAGTTTTTTCTTTATTTTCTTTTTCTAAATCTTTTTTAGTTTGTTTTGCAGTTTTTAATGTTTCTTTTAATTTATTTAATTTTTCTTTTAATGAAGAAACACTATTATTTTCAGGTTTATCATATTGATTTACAATGCCTTCAGTAGTTGTTATGGTTGCTTGTAAAGTGGTCAATGCTTCAGTTAGCTTGGTAACATTATCTTTATTATCAGTAACATTTTTTATTGCTTGATCTAAGGATGTTTGCGCTTGATCTAGTGCTTTGGCTACTGCTTTAATACGATTCTTTTCAGCATTTAATTTATTGTCTACTTCAGTAATCTTGCTTGATAAATCTTCTTCAAATTTAATTACTTTATTAGTTTCTATTTGATAACCTTTTGGTGAAATTTCATTTTTTAATGCAGTTGCTTTATTTTTAATTTCTTTTAATTTATCTAAAGCACTTTGTAAATCAGTTTCTTTATTAGAAGTAATAGCATCATTGGCTTTTTTAAGAGCATCATTAGTTTCTGTTTCTAAATTTTTAACTTTATTTTCAATTTCTTGTTTTGCTTTAGCTAAATTAGTTTTTTCAGTTTCATATGTTGAAGTAACAGAATCTAATTTTTGCTTAAATTCTGTATATTCAGGGTCAGTTTTAGTTTGGTCATTATTATCAGTAATTTTTTTGTCTAAGGTATTTGCTAAATCAAGTTGTGCTTTAACTTTATCTAATGATTCTTGTTTTTGATCAATTAAAGTTTGTTTTTGATAATCTTTTAAAGCATCTTCTAAATTTTTAGTTGCAGTTTTTAATTCTTGTTTTAAAGCTGCTATTCTTTGATTTTCTTGTTCTTCTGCACTCTTTAAAGCTGCTAATTTTTGGTTAGCTTCAACTAGTTTTTGATTAATTTTAGTTTTTAATTCAGTTGCTTTTTGTTTTAATTCATTATATTCAATATTAGTTGCTTCAGTTTCACTTGCTTCAGCTTTATTTAAAGTTGCTTTTAAATCATTAATAGCACTTTGAACTTCAGTAATAGTATTGTGATGATCATCATATTTTTTAATAGCTTCATTAGCTAAACGTTCTGCTTCATCGTAATTTTCTTGAGCTACTTTTCTTTCATTTTCAATTTTAGTTTTACGTTCTTCTAATGATGCTTTTTTAGTGTTTGCTTCAGTTAGTTTAGCTTTAAGATTATTAAATTCGGCTTGATATTTACTTTGATTTGCTTCAGTATCATTTTTTACTTTTGTAGCAATAGTAATTTCATCAGTAATGCTACTTAATGATTGTTGAATTTTTTCTAAATTATGTTCAAAACCTAAAGCAGTAGTTGCTTTTTGAATTTCAGTTTCTAATTTATTAGTTGCATCAGTAATTTTCTTCTTGATTGCTTCAAGATTTTTGGTTTCAACTTCACCAATTTTTTTGCTTAATTCTTTTTGTTCTTCTTTAGCTTTCTTAATTAAATTTTCTAATTCTTTAGATACTTCTGGTAATTTAGCTTCATCTGCTAATTTTTTGGCTGCTTCAGCTTTAGTAATTGCTTTATCTAATTTTTCTTTAGCTTTATTTAGCTTATCTAAATCTTCAGTTTTCTTAGCTTCTTCAACTTCTTTTAAGGCTTCATTAAGTTCTTGTTTAGCTTGATTAGCGGCTTTTTTGGCTTCGTTTTCTTTATTTTCAATTTCAGCTAGTTTATTTTTAGCGTCATCTACTTTAGTTTTTGCTTCAATAATTTTATTTTTTAAATTTTCAGATTCAGTTTTTAATTTAGGTTCATCTTTAGTTAAATTATGTAAGTCATTAGCTTTAGTAATCTCGCTTTCAAGTTCACTAATGGCTTTATTGATTTTAGCTTTATCATCACTTTTTAATGCTTCTTCTAAAGCTTTTTCTTTTTTAGTCAATTCTTCAATTTGTTTGGTAATTTTTTCTTTATTTTCTTCTATTTCTTTAGCTTTTTGTTCAGCTTTTGCTTTTTGATTTGTAATTTTAGTAATTCAAGAATCAACTTCTGATTTTTTATCTTGACATTTTTTAGCAAGTTCAGTTTCATTTTTATTAGTTGCTTCAGTTTGAACTTTATCTAACTCATTTTTTGAGTCAGTTAATTTTGCTAAAATATCAGTTAATTTTGCTACATCATCACTATTTTCATTAGTTTTAGCTTCACTAAGAGCATTATCAGCCTTTTGTAAAGCTTCATTTACTTTAGCTTCAAGCTCTGAATGAGCTTTTCTAAGATCTTCTAATCTTTTTTGTGAAGCTTGTTGTTCAGCTTTTGCTTTAGCAATTTCATCTTCTAAAGCTTGAATTTCATTTGCAAGACTAGTTTTGGAATTATCGTTTTTGACTTCATTTAATAATGTTTCAGAGTTTTCAATTTCTTTAGCTAAAGTTTCAAGGCTTTTTTCTAAAAGTTCTATTTTTAATGCATCTTTTACTTTTTTAGTATTTTCTTTTAAAGCGTCTATTTGCTTATTAATTTTTTCTTTTAATAAATTAACTCGATTTTCTTCAGCTTGTTTTCTAGCTTTAGTTTCTTCTAAGATTCTTTTAGCTTCGGCTACTTTTAATTTAAGTTCATCACTTTCTTTAGTTAGTGAAGCTTTTTCTAGTTTTTCAATTAAGTCATTAGCTTCTTTAATTTTTGTTTCTAAATTAGTAATAGCATTATTTAATTCTTCTAAAGTGTTAACTTTTTTAGCTTCTTCTATTGCTTTAGTTAAGGCTTCTAATAATTGTTTAGCTTCTTCTTTTAATTTAGAAATTTCAAGTTCTTTTTCGGCTTGTTTTTTCTTAGCTTCAGTAATGGCTTTATCTAATTTCTTAATACTTTTATCAATTTTCTTAGCTACTTCTGGTAAGCCTAAAGAATCTGCTAGTTTCTTAGCAGCTTCACCTTCTTTTTTAAGTTCTTCAAGATCTTTTATTGCTTCTTTTAAAGCTTCAAGTTCAGTAGTTTTATTAGTTTTTTCTATTGCTTTATTTACTTTTTCTTCAAATCGTTTAGCATATTCTTCAAGATTTTTCTTTTGCTCTTCATCAGTTAATTTAGCTTTAAGTTCTTTTAGTCTCTTAATTTCATTTTCTGCTTTAATGATTGCTTCAGTTAAATCATTTGCTTCTTTAGTTAATTTAACTTTTGAAGCATCATCTTTTAAACCTTTAGCAATTTTACTTAAGGTTTCTAATTTACTAATAAAGCGGTCGATTTCTGAAGTAATGTTTGCTTTAGATGATTCTTCAATTGTTTCATTAATTTGTTCAATAATTTCTTTAATTTTGTTTTTTAATTTATCTTTATCATTAAGCAATCTTTGTAATTTAACTTTAGCAAGTTCTAAAGCTTTTTTGGCTTCATCAACTGATTTATCAAGTTTAGTTTTATCTTCTTGTAAAAGTTTTTGTTTATCTGGTCATTTTTCTAAATTCTTAATGCTGTCATTAACGATTTTTTCTACTGAAGCAGCTCTATTTAGATTGGTTTCTAAATCTTCAATAGTCTTTTTATAATCTTCAATGCTTAAGTTTTTCTTAGCATTTTCGGTTAGTTTGTTTAAAGCTTCGGTTAATTTTTGTAAATAAAGTCTAAGTTTTTCAAATCTTTCTTTATTTTTGTTATCTCAACTGCTTGGTTTTTGATCAATTATATCTTGTTCAGAAACACCAATATCTAAGATATTGTTAGGATTATATTCGCCATGTTTTTTTGACGATCTACTATAAATAATTCCAGTAACAATAGCTGAAGTTGCTAAAACTCCAATTGTAGTTCCTAAAATAATAGTTGTTTTCTTTTTCTTTGATGTATTCATTATTAAATAACTCCTTGAATAGAAAGACATTTTAGAAAAAAAAAAAAAAAAAAAACGCTATTTATAGCGCTCTTTTTTGATATTTTGACACTTTTTGTTACCTTAAAAGTAATAAATAATGTAAAAAATATAATTAGCAATAATTGTAATAATTAAAATCTTGTTAACTTTTAAATTAAAATTAAATATCTTTAATAAAATATCTCTGAAATTTGTGTATCTAAATAAAGAGAGGACTATAAGGGGGCTTATTTTTGCAATAATACAAACTTTAATTAATAGTAATTAAATTATAAAAACTATGCTTGAATGTTTTTAAATAATACATTCGCTAAAAGTAATTAAAATGTAGTTTTTTTATAAACTCTAATTATTGAATGATTCAAATTTAAATAGTCATATTGATAATTTTCTTTATCTAAAATTTCTACTACCCTAATTTTTAAAGCACCCGTTCCATTACCAACAATAATATCCAAATATTTTTTATAATCATCTTGCTCAAACTCAAATAAAGCAAGAGAAATTGTCGCTGTTGCTTTATTAATATCTTGGCCATGTAAATCTATTTCCTTAATCCCATCCCACATAAATACTTCTTTATTTCAATTTTTGACAAAATGGACAAAAATATGTTCCACGATTATTCACTTTTATTTTCCTAGTTTTGTTGCCACACACTTTACAAGAAGTAATATTATCACTATGAATTTGTAAAAAATTTTGATATGCACCAATTTGGCGATTTAAACTTTCATAACTAAATAATGTGGTTCCGCCTTTTTTAAAACTATCTTCCATAATAGTGTTGACAAAATTAATAATATTGGTTAATTCATCTATAGAAATGCTTTTTGCTGGAGTCGAAGGGTGAATTTTAGCTTTAAATAATGCTTCGTCTACATAGATGTTTCCAATTCCAGAGACTAGTTCTTGATCTAATAATTTTGTTTTAATAGGAGATGAAGATTTTTTAAGTTCATTAAATAAAAGTTCAACATTTATTTTTGAAGGTTCATTTGCTATTTTAGATATGGGCAATATTTTGTCATAATTATTTCAATTTCTTAAATGAAAAGTTCCAAACATACGGGAATCTAAATATTGCAATTCACTATTATCGTCAAAAACAAATTTAGCGATAATGTGTGGATTATTTGCACTAGGTTTATCAAAAAAACGATATTTTCCTTCCATTCTAAGATGTGATAAAAGTACAATATTATCTGATAGTTTGATAATAATATGTTTTCCTCTATTAGTAATTTCTTTTATTGTTTTGTTTTTTAGTTTATCAATAAATTCATTGGGCTCTAATTCTTTGAATAGTTTGCTTTTATAAATAATTAAATTCTTTATTTTTTTATTAATAATGTATTTATTTAAAGCTAAAACAACAACTTTTACTTCCGGTAATTCAGGCATATTGAAATTATTATATATGTTATAATGTTTTTATGCCTAATAAATACAATAAATTGTTTATTTCCACAACAGATACCGTTTTAGGTATTGGCGGTCCAGTAAATGATGAATGTAAAAAATTAATTTATAAAATTAAGGGCCGTGAAAAAACTAAAAAACTAATAATTTTAGTTGCTTCTATAAAACAAGCTAGAACTTTCAAAAATTGAAATTCTAAGGCAGAAGAATATGCCAAAAAATATTGACCAGGTGCAACAACATTAGTTGTTAATGATCAAGGTTTTAGAATGCCAAATCAAAAAAAGTTATTAGATTATCTTGAAAAAAATGGTCCTATATATATGTCTAGTTGCAATATATCTAATGCACCTGTATGCAAAACTTTAGATGAAGCTAAACAAATTTTTAAGGAAATAGAAAATATTTATAATTTTGGAGAAATGTCACAAGTTCCAAGTCAAATTATTAGAGTAGAAGATGGTGAAATAATAAGAAAATAGGAGAATTTATGGGAAAAAAACTAATAAAAATAACTAGTGATCATGCCGCTTTTAAAACTAAACAGGAAATGGCTCAAATATTAACTAATGAAGGATATGAAGTTGAAATCTTAGGAGCACAAAGCGATGAAATTCCATATTCATATGCAGAAGCCGGAATAGAATTTGCTAACATCTATTTAAATGATAAAGAACACGATGATATTAAATATATTGCATTATGTGGATCAGGAATAGGAATAAGCATTGCATTAAATCGCTACAAACATATAAGAGCCGCAAGAGTAACTAATGTTAATGATGCAAAACTTGCAAAATTACATAATAATGCTAATATTCTAGTTATGGGTGGAAGAATAATGACTACGGAAAATGCCATCGAAATGTTTCACGAATGAGAAAAAACTGAATTTGAAGGCGGTCGCCATATTCCAAGAATTAATAAAATTGATGAAATCGATGAAGATATAATATTATAAAAACATTAAAAACACTCTAAAAATAAGAGTGTTTTTTAAATTTAAAAAAATAACTATAGATTTAAATCATTTCTAGTGAAAACAAAAATGAATTAGTCCCTAATCGGCAAGTACTTATATTTTTTAAATTAAAAAATATATCTATGCCAAAATGAATTCTAATTTCTCGTTCACTTTCTTTTTACTAGAAAATCGTAAAAGACTATGTCAAGATATTTCATTTTTTCTTCATGAAGTACTAAGAGTATATGTAGTCGCTTTATTTAGGAAAAGTTGTAAATATCTATTTCCTCATTCTTTTGAAATATCAATATTATCTTTAGTTAATTTTCATTGGTTGAGATATTTTCATGGTAAAAATAATGCGATAACTTTTGCATCCATTTTATTTTCATTAAAATTAATAATTGCAGCATGAATTTCGGGATGATTTTTTTGATATTCTAAAATATTTGCAATAGTATCTATTTTTACTAAAACATCATTTTTGGAAAAAAAGTTTTTATTTTTATCATTAATTTCAATTTCTTTAATTTTAAAAGTTGCAATGTTGGCTTTTAAAAGTTCATCTAGTATTTCTCAGCGATTGTCAAAACAAGATACACACAATGTTGAAACAAATGTTGGTCCAATTATGCTAGATAAAAGTATAATTTATTTATTTTTCTCATTTTTTATTAAAATCAACTCCTAATATAAATTTACCTTTATAATAAAATATTTTTTTGGTTTTTTGTTGTTAGATGTTTTGGATATCTCTATTAAAAATAATTGTCCAGATAAGTTAGAGGATACTAATACTTGACTATAATCTTCTCATCCATAGTGACATAACAACTGATTGCAATTAATTATTATCCGTCATAAACAATTCTTCAATTTTTAAGTTTATAATTTGTATTTTCATTATTTTTAAACATTTCTAATGTCAAATAATATAAATAATCTTTGAAATCACATTTTGTTAATTTTTTAATAATTTTTATTTCGTTAGCTAAAATTTGATTTTTTTCATATTCTAAATTTTTTTGAACTAATTCTGTTTCTATCATATTCCTTCTTTCTCTCTTCTTTATTTATAATCTAAATGTTACTTCAACATATGAATAAAAACAAAAAAATGCCTTAAGTATAAATAAAATATGCAAAATAAAAATCATAAATCAAATAAAAAAAATGCCTTTTAGGCACTTTAGTCAACTTTTGAAGTATCAAATCTACCAATAATTTTATTAACAGTCGAAGTCGTTATTCAGGCAGATGAGTCAATCTTTAATATTTCAGAATAAATTATGTTTTGTTCTAAATATAAAGCCATTGTTTCAATTTTTGTAGTTAACGAATTAGTATAACCGCTTGTCATTGTTACATAGTTATAACCATGTCAATAATTAATTTCTTTTAAATGATAAATAACTTCAGCAGGTTTTTTAGTGTAAATTTCAATTTTAATTTTTTTGTATTTAGGATATAAAATTTCTACCATTCCATTGTAAACAAAAATATAAATAACTGTAGAAACTGTTCTTAATAAAAATGCAGCGAAATTTCAAGGTTTATTTGGATTCACATGCCCAGCTTCTAATGCTCCAATTAAAATAGTTGAAAATGCAGCAAAAATTAAAGCTACAACAGTGGAAATAAAGCCAACGCTTTTCTTTTTAATTCTAGAAACGTAATAAATAATAATATCGCTTCCAGCAGTGGAACCTGAATTTTTTCAAGCAATTCCAGAAGCAGATCCCGCACATAAAGCACCAATTACGGCATAAATAACAATTGGTCAAGTTGGATTAGAAAAACCTAAATTAAAAGCACCATATCTACCATAAACTTCTCAAGATATTAAATCTTTAAAAGGTTTTCTATCTTCTCAATTAACATAGTAAAATGAAATTTTATCAAATAAAAATTTAACAGCAGGTATTAAAAAAATACTTTGAATTACCATTTGAAATAATAATCAATATAAAGACATAATCATAAATAGTCTCGAATTTTTTTTTCAAAAAATTATTATAAAAGGTAAATTAATAGCAAAGTAAATGTAAGCAAAATAAGGCGCTGTTGCATCAACTGTGTAAGTTAAAGATTGAACGATGGCAGAAATTCCAGAAGCAACAGTCGCCGCTTTAGCTAAAAACGAAGCTACACCTACGTTGTAAAGGAACGCAGAAAGAAAAATAAAAAATAATTTTTTAGGAAATTTTTTTCACACATTAAAAATATTGACGTTATATGGATTTAAGTCAATTTGTGGTTTTATCTTTAAATCTTTAGGCAATTTCTTTATTTTTTTTAAAATTTTGTTATTTTCTTGTTTTTCTTGTTCATCAACCATAAACTTTCCTTAATTTATGTTAGAAATATTAACACTTTTTTGTTTTTATAATTATTAAAATAATTTAATCAACTTTTGAAGTATCAAATTGTCCACTTATATCATGAATATTTGAAGTAGAGATTCATGCACTTGGATCTATTTTTTTAACTTCTTCAAAAATTCAATCTCTTTCAAGATATAAAGCAATTGTTTCAATCTTGGCAAAATCATAATGCTTATATCCACTAACTCCATAAAAAATATTGTAAGAATGAATGTAGCCAATTTTTTTGAAATGCTCTGCTATCCATTCAACTTTAGTAGTATAAATTTCAATTTTAACTTTTTTATATTTAGGATAATATCTATTTACTAATAGTGTAAATACCACTAAGTAAATTAATGTGCCACAAATTCTTACCAAAAATTCTTGACCGCTTGTTCCTTTATGTCACTTGTGCTCTGGAACTTTATTTGTTATTTCTAAAGTTCCAATTACAATTGTAGAAAATGTAGAAAAACATAAAGCAACAATTAAAAACATATTGCCAACAGGCTTTTTATTTTTATAAGCAATATAATTTGAAATTACTGATGTTCCACCAATAGAACCTCTTTGTTTTCAAGCTATAACTGAAGCAAAACCTTCAGCAATACCACCTAAAGCAGCATAAAAAATTATTGGTCAATTTTGGCCATCATAAAATGCTCCTTTATTTTTTAATGCATCATTAAGCGCTTCAGAGATTGTAGAAAATTTTCCACTATCTACTAATTTTTGTAAAGCACCAGTAGTAATGTTAGTACCAAAAGGATCTCAATAATCACCAGGGCGACCTGTTGGATTATAAATAGATAATTTTTCATTAATAAATTTAATAATTGGATTTGCTTTATTATAGTCTATAAAAATGCATTGAACAATTATTTGAAAAAGCATTCAATAGTATGTTAAAACCATAAACATTCGCGGGTTATGTCTTCAAAAAATAAACATTAATGGTAAATTTACAAGAACATAAAATAACCCATAAAAATCCGCTGTTTGAGGGGCTGTAAAAGTAATTATTTGTGAAAGTGACGATGTACCAGAAGCAATAGTAGCTGCTTTTTTAAGAAAAACTGTAATAGCAATATTGTATAAAAATGCACTAACAAACATTCAAAGTACTTTTTTTGGATATTTTTTTCAAATATTAATTAGGTCAATTTTATAAGGGTTTAATATTTGTTGTTTTTCTTCATAAGCTTGCTTTTTTAATTGTTTTTTTGCAAGTTTATCATTAGTTTTTTTTATTTTGTTTAATTCTTCATTGGATAAATCCTGCATCTAATTCTCCTTATTTGGTACATTTAATTTTTGTTTATTTGAATTTTCATTAGCATAGAAAAATCTATTTAAATGTGGTTTAAATAATAATTGAACAATTCCTACCGCACCATGACGGTTTTTAGCCACTATAACATTAGTTAAAGAATCTTGTTCAATAGAGTTTTCTGAATTATATACTTCAGAACTTGGACTTTCTTCATTATCCGAGCCATATTCTCTTTTCTTGTTATAGTAATCTTTTCTATGCAAGAAAATAACAATATCGGCATCTTGTTCAATTGAACCCGATTCACGTAAATCACTTAAAATAGGGGTTTTATCTTCTCTTTTTTCAACATTTCTACTTAATTGACTAAGAGCAATTATTGGGCAATCTAATTCTCTAGCTAGTTGTTTTAAAGCTCGAGAAATTTTACTAATTTCTAGTTGTCTATTTTCGTTATTTGCTTTATTAGAATCTGCTATTAATTGTAAATAGTCAATAACAACTAAATCAACTTTTCTATTTCTTGCAAATCTTCTTGATAGTGTAAGCAAATCAGAAATGGTAAGAGTTGGCTTATCATTTAAATACATTTCTCATTTTTCCATTTGCTCTTTTGTTCAATGAATTTCTTTTCATTCATCAGTAGTGATTAAATTTTTTCTTAATTTAGAAATTTGAATCATTGAGTCAATAGCAATCATTCTTTGCACTAGTTGAGCATTTGACATTTCAAGTGAAAAAAATAAAACTGTTTTGTCATTCTTTGCAACATTAGAAGCAATATTTAAAGCAAAAGCAGTCTTTCCCATCGAAGGTCTAGCTGCTAAAATAATTAAATCTCCCGGATTAGCACCTAACAATAAATTATCTAAAGGATTAAATCCAAAATTTAATCCGACTGAAGTGTCTGTTCTTTCGTTATTAATAATATCTTTAATAACTTCATTGGCTTTATTCCCAATTTTTTCATAGTTTGAATTAATTTCTGAAATATCAATGTTAATTAATTCTAATTGTAGGTTACTCAAAACATCACTTATATCAAATATTTTGTTGTCAATTTTTTCAAGAGTTTTATTTAATAATAAAGTTAATTGATCAGTTTTATATTGGTCTATTAAATTTTTAGCATAAATATCTAATTCTGAATGATATCCAGCATTCTTAACTAATCACTCAATATATTCCGCCCCTCCTTTAAAACCAAATCTTGTAACTTCATCAATAAGTTTTTGTTTAGTTAAATAATTTAATAAAACAGTAAGGTCAAAAGTTTTTGAATTTAAATGAACTTCAGTAATAGCATTGTAAAGAGTTTTATTTTCTTTAAAATGAAACATTTCCGGTTTAATTATTTCTGAAATTTCCAAATATGAATTAGGTTCACGTAATAAAAGACCCAATAACGATGCTTCATTATTGGCTATTGCAAGATTTAGTTCTTGTTGTTTATTAAGTGAAGACATTTTTACCTTTCTTTCTATTATTATTAAATTGTTTCAATAATTTTAATCTTTAATACAGCCATAACTTGAGGATGTAATTTAATCTTAACATCATGTATACCAAATGTATTGTATACTTCATTACTTAAAGCGTTTTTTGGTAATTTAATATTATATTTTAGAAGTTCCTTGGCAATTGCCTTATGAGTAATAGAGCCATGAACAATATTTCCATTAGCTTTTAATTCAAATTGTAAAAGTAATTTTTCAATATTTTCTTTAACTATATTAGCTTTTGCAATTTCGTCTGCTAAGTTTTCAGCAATTTTGTCTTTTACTCTCTCTAAATTTAAAAGAGTTTGTTTGTTAACTGGTTGAGCATACCCATTTTTTATTAGAAAATTTTTTCCAAAACCGTCTGCTACTTCGATAATTTCATTAATTTTATGTTTTTCATAATTTTTAATTAATATTACTTTCATTTCTCACACTCACTATTGCTTGTTTTATATTATCAATAAACACTGATAAATCTTCATTACTTTCTGCTGCAGCTGCACTAAAATGTCCGCCACCATTAACTGCTTCAGCAATAATTTGAACATTTGTGTCAATCCCTCTTGCCGACATTTTATATCTCCTAGTTCCTGGTATCTTAGCCACTACAAAAGCTGCTTTTCTACCTTGAACACGCAATATTTCATCGGCTGCCATTGAAATTATATCTATCTGAACTTCAGAATCATTGTAGGCTAAATAATAGCCTGGTTTTACCTCTTGTAAATTGCTTAATAGCATTGTTACTTTTTCAAAAACATCATTATCCATTTTTAGACTATTAACTGCATCTTGAATTGTTGCACCTCATTTTTCTAATAAAGAACAAGCATAAAATGTCTTAGATGATGTTTGTTTTTGAAAAATATTAGTGTCTAAATAAATTCCATTTAGTAAAAGTTGAGCTGATATTCTATCCATTCGGTCACTATTATTAGTTAAAGCAATAATTTCAGTTACAATTTCTGAAGCACTACTTGCAGAAGAGTCAATATATGAATTTTCTTTTTCTACATAATTTGGATTTTTAGCAATTCTATGGTGATCAAGCACCATAATATTTTCTTTTTTAACATTTTTAAAAGCAAATTTGTTTTCTATTCTAGTGTCATCTGATGTATCTACAATAACAACTAATGTTAAACTATCATTTAATAAAGTTGCTTGAGCAGGGGTAATAAATTTTATAGTCTTACTTGCGTTTAATTTATATTGGCTATAAATTCTTCTTGTAGTGGCATCAAAAGTCACATTTTGAATATACACTTCTTTTTTATAACTTTCGGCTAATTTTGCAATTGCATATGCTGAACCTAAAGCATCTAAATCAGCATTCTTATGACCATAAATAATAACTTTCTTTATATACTTAGATTCAAGTTTATTTATTAGTTCTCGAGAAATATAATTTGTATTTGTTCTTGAAAGATTTGTTGCTATTTCTGATACTGAACCATAGTGTCTTGGTTTTTGATTTTTTGTAACAATGGTAGTTTGATCTCCACCTCTAGTTTGTGATTGCAATAGAGCTTCTTTTGCCATTTGATCAAGAATATTAAATTTATAAACACCATAAGAAAATCCACTAGAAATTGTAATAGATATATTTTTAACAATTGTTTTTCGTCTAAATTTATTGAAGAAATCAAATCTTATTTTTTCAAATTCAGCTAATGTTTCACGGCTTGCAATAACAAAAAAACGACCATTTTCATATTGACGATAAATTAAATCGTATTTTTTAGATAAATCTTCTAATAAGTTAGCAACATAACTATAAATTTTAAAAATTTCTTCTTCAGATAATGTTGTTTGATACAAGTTAATATTATCGATACTAATTTCACCAAAAATAGTTTGTTGTTTTTCAAAGTCAGCAATAATACTATTTTGGATTGAAATATCTTTAATAATTGCAATATTTCTTTCTAAAGAGACATGGATTTCATAATCTAAATTATCTTGATGAAATTGAAAATCAAATGAATTAATATTTCATTCTTTTATTCCAAATACATCTTTAATATTTCAGCCTACAATTTTTCTACTAAAACGACTTTCAATAAATTTTGAAATTCAAATGATTTTTCCATCATTTAGAAAAACTATCATACCCATACCATATTTACTTACTTCATTTTCTAAATAATAATTTAATGAATCTTTAACTACAATAGAGTTTTGTAAATATTTTTGAAATAAAAACGCACATACGATAGCTAAAGTGGAAATGATAATGCCATAAACTATGCTAAATCAAATTTGGTAAATTTTATCTAATTTAAAGATACCAACAAAAAATATAATTGTTGGCACTAAAAATAAAAAAATAATTTGTATTATTAAATAAAATAATTTTTTGTTTTTCTTGAAAATATTCATAATTAATAATTATATTATAAGAATATAAAAAGAAAACCACTCCATCAAGTTTTAATGTTTGTGATTTAAATATATTAAGTTAATAAATATCAATTTTTTCTAAAAATTAATTTATAGTAAAGCCGAAATTTTTTTCAATAATAATATTTTTATCAGAATCTGAAATGGAAGAATCAGCATTATTTATTGTAAATGTTATTTCAAAAAGGAATTCAAAATATAATTTTCCATTTTGCACACTAAAGTTGTGCATTTTAACAAATTTAATACTTATATTATTTATTTGAAATTGGTCATTAATTAAATTTTTTTGTTTGCTGAAATTATTTTTTAGTTCTTTTCCCAAATAAGAAAATATTCAATTACCATTTTCTTGAATTAAACTTTCTGATTTCTTATCTTGGCCCTCTCTTAAAATATTCCAAGTATTACTATTGTTTCCTGAATATCCAAAAAATTTTTTTATTTCAGTATCGTCTATTATTTCAAATTTATCTTTATTTTGACTATCATTATATAGTGTTTTTATTTCATTTACTTTACTAGCCAATTTTTCATCTTTTTCAATTATAATAAAAGTTTTAAGAAGTTCTTCATCTATTTTTTTAAAACCTTTTATGGTTTGACTCATTAATTTGGATTGATAATCATTAGAATTCTTTTCCATTTCTAAAACATAATCAAAGTGCATTTCGCCGTTGATATCATCTACTCCAACATTCATAGTTTTTAGATGTATTCTATCAGCAGAAAAAAACTTTTCATATTTGCTGGGAAAATCAATGAAAGTGTGTGCAATTGGAATATTTTGTTTATAAAATAAAGATCGATAAAATGATGCATATTGGTTTTTAATATCAATCTTTTTAACAGTTACTTTAGTCAATAAATAATTTAAAACATCATTTTCATTATAAGTAAAATCAGTAATTTTTTGATTAATGGCGTCAATAATAGATTTTATTGTTACTTTTGCTTTAGATTCACCTTTTATTAAAATTTGATATGTAGTTTCAATGTTAAGATTAAATTTTCAATCATTACCATTTTTTATTAACTTAAAGTTCTTAATTTTATAGTTATTTGTGTTTAATAAAGCAAGAATATCAGTTTTTTCTGTAGTTACTGTGTCAGTGGTTTCTAAAACAGAAAAATATTTTAGTAATTCATCATTAGTTAAACCTTTTATACTTTCAATAGTTTTATTTTCTTCTATTAATTTTGGAAAATTTAATTTAGCAGTAATTTGATTATTTAAAGAAGAAATTACTTTTTTAAAATCAGAAATTGATAATGAATCAACTTTAAAATTTTTGTTTTTATATTTTCCTTCAACACTTATATCAATAATTCCATCTAAATCATTATAACTATTGATAGTAACCTTAGTTATTTCAAAATCACCGTTTTTAACATTTTTTAATAAACTAATATTTTTAGAAGCAAGATTATTTTTGTTTAACTTAAATAAAGCAATTAACTCATTATATTTACTTGCATCAAAATGATCTTCACTGGAGTTAGAAAATTGTTTAAAATTAGTAAATTCTTTAGTTACTTCTTTAGATTTGATATGATTTGTTTCATCTAAAATAGAATATTTAACAATGATTTTTTTATTGTCTTGTTTTAATTCTTTTAAGACGAATTTATATCCACTTTTTATTTGATATTGATATTTATTAATATCTTTAGCTTCATCTAGAGTATATTTTGAAGCGTCAATAGTTAATTGAAATTCTTTTTCAGCATAATCATCAAGTAACTTTTGTTTTTGATTTTCAGGATTATTTGGTTTGGGGTTTGGTTTTTTATTATCAACGCAGGCAATACTACTTAATGCTAAACTTGCCATAATTGGGCTTGCCATTCATAATAACAATTTATTCTTTTTATTCATAATTGTGCTCCTTTATATTTATATAAAAAACACAATTATATATTGATAAATTAAAAATTAAAAAAATCTATTAAATCAGTAATTCCTATATTTTTAACAGCGGAAACAATAAAAATATTAGCTTCATCATCTACTTCTAATGCTTGCTTTTTAACATAGTGTTTTTCACTTTGATTTGCTTTGTCAATTTTGGTTATTATAATGTTAAATTTAATTGATAAATTTTTTAAATATTGAATCATCTCTAAATCAATGGGGGTGAATCCAACTTTTCCATCAATTAGCAAACAAACATGTTTTGGGTTGTGTTGATTTCTAAAATAATGATCAATAATTCCTGATATTTTAGTTTGCATTTTTTTACTCATAGATGCATAACCATATCCAGGCAAATCAACCAAAATCTTTTTATTTGTAGTTTCAAAATAGTTAATTAAACGAGTTCTACCGGGAGTTGAACTAGTTTTGGCAATTTTTTGATTAGCTAATGTATTTATTAAACTAGATTTACCTACATTAGATCTTCCTCAAAAAACAATTTCAGAATTAGGATGTATTAATCAACTATTTTGGTCTGAGGCGCTTTTAAGATATTTTCACATGTTAAAATGATAATTAATTTTTATTAAATAAATTTATTTTAAAATAAAAACGATTGCTATAAAGCAACCGTCTATAAATAATTAAGAAATTATTATTTAACTTCTTTAGTAACTTTTTTAGTAGTTTTTCTTGGTTTTGATTCTTCTGAGTTAGCTTTGATTTCTACATTTTCTTCTTTGTTTTCGACCTTGATTTCTCTTTTTGCAACATTATCTTGAGCATTGTCTACTTTTTCTCTTTTAATTGAACCTATGTAAGGTAAAATTGCAACATATCTAGCTCTTTTAACTGCAAGTGCAACAGCACGTTGGTGTTTTGCACATGTTCCTGTAATTCTTGAAGATAAAATTTTACCTTGCATATTAACCATTTTTGATAGTAATAAATCATCTTTATAATCAATGTAATCTATTGGATTTTGTCTATCTAAACAAAATTGACATGGACGTCTACGAACAAAAGGTTTTTTTCTAACAATTCTTGCCATTATAAAATCCTTAAATTATCATTCTAAATCAGCAAAGTCATCTTCTACATTATTATTAGATGTGACTTTTTCTGCTTCAGGTTCTTGTATTGAATAATCATTAGCAGTAGGAATACTAAATTCTTGAGTGTTTAATTTTTTACGACTTTCTGTAACTGTTTTTGTTTCAAGTGATTCAATTCTATCAACACTAATTGTATATGATGTTAAAACAGCACCATCTTTATTTGTAACTCTAGAAGATTGAAATGCACCTTCAACTAAAATAAGTGAACCTTTATCTAAATATTTATTAATAAATTCAGCATTTTGTCTTCATGCCACACATGGCACAAAATCCAAAACAGGTTCATTATTTGCATCTGAATAATTTCTTCTGCAAGCCAATGTAAACCTTGAGTATTCAATGTTTGAAGCAGTGAATCCTTGATAAGGCTTGGCTGTTAAACGCCCAGTTAAAATGATTTTATTCATTATTTAGTTTTCCTTTCTAAAAATTATTCTTTAACTTCTATGGTTTCCTTTTTTGGTCTAGATTTTTTTTCGTTTGCTTTTGTTTCTATAGATCCTTCATTAGATTGTTGTGATGATTCACTATCAGCTTTTTTAACAAAAGGTTTTCTTTCATCTTTTGAAAAATTGGTATTAGGTTTTTTAGTAAAATTCTTTTGAAATTTAGGTTTAATTTTTTTAGGTTTCATACCTTTTTCGGTATCAAGATTAATAATCAAAGTTCTTAAAACTAATTTGCTAATATTTAAAATTCTTGTTAATTCTGCTAAAACATTAGGAGCAGATTTTGTGTTTATTAAGTAATAATTAGCATGAGTTAATTTTTTAATAGGATAAGCTAATTCACTTCTCTCTAATTTTTCTATTTTTGTATTTTCTTGTTTTAAAACACTATGAAGTAATTTTGATAATTCTTCAACAGAAAATTTAGGGTCGGTTAGAATCATAATTTCATAATTTGACATTATTTTTCTCCTTTTGGACATTTGGACCTATTATACGGTCAAGGAGCCTCACACCCTTGTTAAATACTTTTAACGTTATCATTATATATTAATTTATATAAATTTGTATTAAGGTATTAAATATATATAAAAACACTCTCCTTAAAAAGAGTAGTGCTTTAATTTAAAATTAATTGCTTCAATCAATATTTATAACATCATAATTTTTTTGTTTAGATTTTTTTTCAATTACTTTAAATGAAATTTTGTCTTCATAATCAAATTTACTATTTTTTCTTAATGAATGACCGACTTTTTCCTCAAGTCATATCGAAAGTGTTTTATCTATATCTTCTTCTGGCAATGGCAATCCTAAAACGTCTTCAAATTCTAATTGTTTTCAAAGTGTTTTTAGTTTTACAGTACCCTTTGCCATACATTTTTCTAAACTTATTTCATAAATTTGTTCGTCAGTATCATATTCATCATATATCTCACCAACTACTTCTTCTAAAATGTCTTCAATAGTAATAATTCCAATTACTTGATCGGAATTATTATTTTCTAATACAAAAGCCATTTGTGCTCTTGCTTTTCTAATTTTTTCTAAAGCAACTGATAAAACTGAATTGGCAGAAACGTTAGGAACTGTTTTAATGTAATTCATAATATTTCCTTTTTTTAAAAAGAAAATATCTTTTAAATGAATTATTCCAATCATATTACCATCTTTTTCAACTGGTAAACGAGAAAAATTGGTTTCTTTAAATTTATCTAAAGCTTCTTGCAAAGTTGACCTAGAATTTAGGAAATCAACGTTTTTCATTTTAATATAATGTTGCGATACTTTTGTTGAATCTAGGTCTAGAGCATTTTGTGCCATTGAAGATTCACCAATTTCAAGAATATGTTCATTTTTAGCAATATTTAATAGATTTTTTACATCTTCTTCTGTGTTAGTTATATAAATTTTTTTTCCAATTTTTGAAATAGGATAAGAAATAGGAATAAAAAGTCAATATAAACTTTCTATAAATCAGAAAAAAGCTTTAATTACACCTAATGGGTGAGTTTTGGCAACTAATTTAGGAATAATTTCAGCGAACACAACAATAATTGGTGTCATAACTAAAGTTGAAATTCATGCTGCCAAATAAGGTTGCAACAAAGTTCCTAATAAATATGAAAATAAAACAGATGAAGCAATATTAACCAAATTATTTGCTATTAAAACAGTGCTTAGCGTTCTATTGAAAGCTAAATATTGTCGTTTTATTATTTTTGAACCCTTTACTTTATTTTCTACGAGTGACTCTATTTTTCCTGGATTAATTGAAGTATAAGCGGTTTCGCAAGATGAAAAAATCGCACTAAATACAATTAAAATCAATAAAACAGTCATTCATATTAAATATTCATATCAACTCAACGGGGAAGGTGTCATTTTTATTTAAATCTCCAAATTATTTTCTTTATTTTAGCATAAATTTAATTGATTATTGCCTATATATACTTTTTGTTTATAATTATAGATATGTTTAAATTTGAAGATGTAACTTTAGTTGAATTACCTAATAAAGTTTTAAGAGAAAAGTCAAAAGAAGTTTCTTTGCCACTTTCTAAAGAAGATGACAATCTTATACAAAAGATGATTTTTCATGTAGATAATAGCCAAGAAGAAAATACAAAATTTAGACCAGCTGTTGGTGTGGCAGCAATTCAATATGGTATTCCTAAAAAAATTTTTTATATATTAATAAAAGATAATGAAAACAATGTTATTTTTAAAGACGCTTTAATCAACCCTAAAATGATAGGACATTCTGAACATAAAATGGCAATATCAGAAGGAGAAGGTTGTTTGAGTGTTAATGAAAATTATCCTGATCAAGAAGGATACGTGCCAAGATATGCAAGAGTAGTAATGGAAGCATATTCATATTATGAAAAAAAAATAAAAAAATATGATGTATCAGGGTACACAGCAATTGTTTTTCAACATGAATATGATCACTTACAAGGAAAGTTGTTTATCGATCATATAAATAAAGAAAGTCCATGAAAAGAACCAAAAAATACAACTTTATTGTAGTAATAAAAAAGTGAAGTAAAATATTAATTTAAATTTTTATACATAAAAAAGAGCAGATTTTGTGTTTATTTTTGTTTTTTATTTCAATTAAAAAGCTTAAAACAAGCATATTTATTGTTCTAATATATAATAAATAAAATTTAATTAAGTAGGAGAAATTATGAATAAAAAGAATAAATTGTTATTATGAATGGCAAGCCCAATTATGGCAAGTTTAGCATTAAGTAGCATTGCCTGCGTTGATAATAAAAAACCAAACCCCAAACCAAATAATCCTGAAAATCAAAAACAAAAGTTACTTGATGATTATGCTGAAAAAGAATTTCAATTAACTATTGACGCTTCAAAATATACTCTAGATGAAGCTAAAGATATTAATAAATATCAATATCAAATAAAAAGTGGATATAAATTCGTCTTAAAAGAATTAAAACAAGATAATAAAAAAATCATTGTTAAATATTCTATTTTAGATGAAACAAATCATATCGAATCTAAAGAAGTAACTAAAGAGTTTACTAATTTTAAACAATCTTCTAACCCTAGTGAAGATCATTTTGATGCAAGTAAATATAATGAGTTAATTGCTTTATTTAAGTTAAACAAAAATAATCTTGCTTCTAAAAATATTAGTTTATTAAAAAATGTTAAAAACGGTGATTTTGAAATAACTAAGGTTACTATCAATAGTTATAATGATTTAGATGGAATTATTGATATAAGTGTTGAAGGAAAATATAAAAACAAAAATTTTAAAGTTGATTCATTATCAATTTCTGATTTTAAAAAAGTAATTTCTTCTTTAAATAATCAAATTACTGCTAAATTAAATTTCCCTAAATTAATAGAAGAAAATAAAACTATTGAAAATATAAAAAATTTGAATAATGGTGACTTACTAAAATATTTTTCTATTTTAGAAACCACTGACACAGTAACTACAGAAAAAACTGATATTCTTGCTTTATTAAACACAAATAACTATAAAATTAAGAACTTTAAGTTAATAAAAAATGGTAATGATTGAAAATTTAATCTTGAAATTGAAGTTACATATAAAGTTTTAGTAAAAGGTGAAACCGACGCTAAAACAATTACAAAATCTATTGTTCATGCTTTCAATCAAAAAATTACCGATTCTACTTATAGCGAACACGATGTTTTAAATTATTTGTTAACAAAAATAACTCGCAAAAATGTTGATGTTAAAAACGAATATGCTTCAAAATATAAATCTTTCTATAAAAAAGGAATTAATGTTTCGCATAATTTTTTTGAATTAGAAAATGAAGATAAATATACAAAATTATTTAATGCCTCAAAAATATATATTAAAGACTATGCTGTTAATGTAAATGATTCTACTGGAGAATTATATGTTTCTTATCAACTAGTTATGAATAAAAATGATAAAGACTATTTTTCACAAGTAATAAATTCAAATATAAATGGATTCTCAAAAATAAATAAAAACGAATTAAATCAATGATTTGGAATTATTCAAAAAAACTTAGCAGACCAAAAATGAGTAACTATAAAAAACAAAATTAAAGATTTATATAAAAAATCACAAAAAAAATCTGGCTTTGAAATAATAGATGAACAAAATAAAAGGGAGTTATTTGGTTCTAATGAAAATTGAATGGTAATGAGGGAACAAAATAACGGGGAAAAATTTACTATAAAAGACGAAAATAGTGTGTGATTATTTTGCTATCAAGGCGAACCATTAAAAAACGCTTTTAGCGATACTAAGAATTTAATTAAAGAAAAATTTCAAATAAATAATATAAACGTAAAATTTGAGAAAATTTCCAATTTTGAGGAAAGAGATGGAAAACTTTATTTTGATTTTATATTTGAAATAACATATTCAATTAATAGTAGTACTAGTTTTGCATCTGATTCTGAAACAACAATTACAATTACAAAAAATGTCACTCTTTACATTTAACAACATAAAAACTTTTATTAAATTTAGACTCTAATTTGGAGTTTATTTTTATTTACAATAAATTTAAAATAACTATTCCTAAAACTAATCATATAGGAATAAAAATAAAACTTAATAATGTACTTAAACTGCTTACTTGAGCAGTATACTTTTCATGAACTTTAAAATGTTGTGAATAAATTGTAATAGTTGCCCCAGGTGGAACTGCTCCTGTCATTA
Organism: Metamycoplasma buccale; assembly: GCF_046774455.1. GTDB lineage: Bacteria > Bacillota_I > Bacilli_A > Mycoplasmatales > Metamycoplasmataceae > Metamycoplasma > Metamycoplasma buccale. The sequence goes on from NZ_CP177249.1 coordinate 135,687, forward strand.
CTAAAATAGCACCAACCGATGGTTTCAGTTGCTTTGTTATCACTAATGGAATCATTAAGCATAGAATAAATAAAGGTATTAAAACTACTTTATATAATAAAAATAAATAATTTGCTTTAGTTAAAAACATTTCTTTTAAATTTGTTTTAGCCAAACTAGTCCCAATAATTATTCAAATAAGAGGACTAATTAATGAAACTAAAATATTTATTGGTTTTGCTATGTAGGGCATTGTTACATTTAAATCGAATCATCCTGTTGGATTCCCATTATAAGGTACGTATATATGTTCAATTTCATTATATATAAATCACCTCATTATTCCATGTTCTTTAATTCCAAATAATGATGAAAATGACGGTCCAAATATCGCTTGCTTTATAAAATTAAGTTGCTCGTATGCATTATTTCCAAATTTAGTTCATCCTTTAAAATTAATATCTTTGTATGTAACCCCTGCTCCAGGAATATATTGAGAACTTCATAATAAAAAAGCAATAATCATTGCAATAAAAGCGGGATTTAAAAATGCTTTTTTCATTGTAAATTTAAACTCTTTTTTTGTAAACTTAACGCCTGAAAGCAATGAAAAAGCTAATCCAAAACCACCAACATAATAAAGAATGTTTCATACATTTAATGCTCCTAATTCAATACCATTGGGATACACACTCATAATAATTGGAGTTGCAAACAAAATGTTAGAACCATAAATACACATTAATCATGTCACTAAATGTTTTCTTTGGATTTTTTCTAAATAAGTAGAACTATTGAAAACAGTTCGTTCATTAATATTTAATGTTTGAATTCACCTATCATGTTCAATTTCTGCTTTGTGAATGACATTTTTAGGAATCATTTTTGGCAGAAATTTGACTCAAAAAATTGCAATAGTAGTAAGCGAAACATAATATATTATGCTTAAACCAAATACTATTGCAAAGGTTTTTAAATCTGTTTTATCTGCATTTTTTAAGAACGAATAAAATGCTAAAAAAGGTAAAAGAATGTTGATGATAATTTTTTGAATACTTATAGTTGAATTATCATTTAAAACTTTAAATTTATAAAGCAAAAAACCTAGTAATGTTATTACTATGGTTGAAATAATTGCTCCCCATAAGCCTGTATGAGTAATAATGCCTTTAAATAATGAAGATGAATCAATCATTGTGCTTCATTAATAATGTTAGCATATTGAAATATTTATATTGTTTATTTTTTCCTAAAATCAACAACAGCTCTGCCTAAAAATTCACCTTTTTGTAATTTGTCAAAAATTTCAGGAATATCTTCTAATTTAATAACTCTTGTTATCTCTGATTTAACTTTTCCTTCATTAGCATATTGAATTGCTTCTTTTAAGTCTAATCTAGTACCAACTATAGATCCAACTAATTCTTTTTCTAAAAGAACAGTTCAAAATGTAGAAACACTTAAATTAGCAACACCTATTTTATCTTTTGATGGTAAACCTACTAAAACTTGTCTCCCCCCACGTCTTAATATTTCCATGCCTTGTTCTCCAGCAAAAGTAGAAATAGATGTATTAATAACTGAATGAGTTCCACCGCCTGTTACTTCTTTTATTTTTTCAATAACATTTATTTTTGTAGAATTAAATGCATAAATAGCTCCTGATTTTAAAGCTAATTCACACTTTTCATCTGAAATATCAATTGCAATAGGTTTATATCCCATGCTTTTGGCAAATTGTGTTGCTAATTGTCCCAATCCACCAATTCCAATAATAGTTACTCAGTTTCCAGGTTTAGAATTTGAGCGTTTTAGTGCTTTATATGTTGTTACTCCTGCACATACAATTGGTGCCCCCGAAATAATGTCATATCCCTCAGGAATTGCCTCAACATAATCCTCATGTCCAATAGCATATTCAGCATATGTTCCATTAACTGTATAACCTGACATATTTTGATTTGGACATAAAGTTTCTTCACCTCGCAAGCAAAATTCACAGTGCCCACAAGCATCATGTAATCAAGCCAAACAAACTCTATCTCCTATTTTAAATCTTTTGCATTCACTACCCAATTCGGTAATTATTCCAATTCCTTCATGACCTGGAATTAAAGGATACTTAGGTTCAACTAATCAATCAAAATTTGCTGCATGCAAATCAGTATGACAAATACCCGTTGTTTCTAATTTGATTAAAACTTCTTTAGATTTAGGTTTTGGAATTTCAACTTCTTCTATAGATCAGTTTTTTGGTGATTTCACCACAAATGCTTTCATTTTTTTTATCATAATTCTCTCCTCAATTTAGTTATTTAAAATTTAAACATAAAATTAAAAATGAAAATAAAAAAAAGCAAAAATGCCTTTAATTAAAAATTTAAATGTTCAAGTGCATTTCTTGCTGCTGCTTTTTCCGCTTCTTTTTTTGATTTTCCTTTTCCAATGCCATATGTTTGACCATCAACTATAACTAAACTAACAAATTCATTATCTTTTTCCTCGCTATGATAATGAATAAGCGATTTGCTATGCATTTGAATAAATTCTTGAAAAATAGTTTTCGGGTCTTTTAGGTTGGATTTGCTAAATTGTTCAATTGAAGGAAACAAATATTTTTGTAAAAATTCTATTGTTTTATTAAGATTAAATTCTAAATAGTAAGCCGCAATAAAAGATTCAAAAAAATCTGAATCAATTTTCTCATTTTTGCCATTAATAAAAGCATTTTTCCCAGTTCTTACACAATTCATTAATCCTAATTTTTTAGCAATATTTGATAAATTTTTATTGCTTACTATTGCACTTCTATGTCTTGTTGCTTCACCTTCTTTATAATCTGGATAACGTTTAAAAATTTCATTACTAATTACATATTGCAAAATAGCATCGCCTAAAAATTCTAAATATTGAAAGCTCTTACAATTTCTATGTTCATTTGCAAATGTTGTATGTGTAAAAGCTTGATAAAAATATTCAATGTGTTTTATTTTTGTGATATCTATTTTTAAGTTTATTAATAAATTATGAACTGTTGTCTCAAAATTACTACTATTCCCCATTTTCCTCTCCCATTAAAAATGTAGTATTTAATTTTTCTATAATGTTATTTTCAATAGCATTTTTTATCTGCTTTAATGCACTATAAAATGCTATTTCATCACTACCACCATGTGCTTTTACAACTATTTTGTTTAAGCCTATGATAAAAGCTCCTCCCACATTTCTATAGTCAAAAGTTTTTTTAAATTGATTCAATTCTTTTTTAAGTAGCAATCCACCAATTTTTGTTTTTAAATTTTTTCTAATTATTTTTTTTAGATAACTTCCTACACCTAAAAATGAACTTTCCATTGTTTTTAAAAATATGTTTCCTGCATATCCATCACTAAGGGCAATATCGACATTTCCATTAATTAAATCTTTAGGTTCTACAAACCCCACAAATTTATTGTTTAATTTTAAGGTCTCTCGTGCTTCTTTTGAAGCTTCTAATCCCTTATAATCTTCTGTTCCAATATTTAAAATACCAAATGAATTAATTTCTCTATTAAAAATTATTTTGTAATATTCATTTGCTATTTTAAATCATTCAACTAGATAGTTAGATTTAATTTCAATATTGGCACCCACATCTAATAATAAAAAATGTTTATTTACTATACTTGGCATTATTGGCATAAAAGCAGGTCTAGATATTCCATTTATTCTTGAAACTTTTAAAGTTGCCAAAATTACATAAGAACCACTATCACCACTACTTAAAATTCCATCAGCGTTTTCTTCGCTTAATAATTGGAACGCTTGAAGCATTGAAGTATCCAATCTTAATGCATCTCTAGGATTTGCTGTTTTATGTAAAATAGAAGAATTATTTATAATTTTTACATTGTTAGGAATAGTCTTAAAAAGTTTAATTATTGTTTTTTCATTTCCTACTAAAATTAAGGAATAATTGGGATTTTCTTCACTAAATTTTTTTGCTGCTTTTATTGCAAAAATTTCACCATTGTCAATATTTAATAAATCAAATACAATTTTTCTTTGCATTATTACTCCTTATTATTCAGCAGAAATAAAATATGGATAAATATTTTGACCACCAGAATAAATTTCAACTTCTACATCAAAATTTGTTTCTACATAATCTTGTAAATCTTTGGCATCTGCTTCAGAAGCATCTTGTCCATAAATGATAGTAACTGCTTGTGTATCTTCATCTATAATTTTTTGAAGCAAAATAATAGCAGCTTCATTATAAGTTTTTGCGGATGCTTGTAATTTATTTCCAACGATTACCATGAAATCGCCATTTTTAATTTTTATACCATTTAATTTTGTATCTTTAATTGAGGGTGCTATTTCACCATACTTAATGTTTTTAATTGCCTCACTCATTAATTCTTGGTTATCTTCTGTAGAATTGTCTTCAGAAAAGTTCATGGCTACGCCAAGACATTGTGCTTGACTTTTTGTTGGTAAAATTATAACTTTTTTATTTGTAACAATTGTAGCAGCCTGCTGTGCAGATAAAATAATATTGGAATTGTTTGGCAAGATAAAAACTGTTTTAGAATCAACTGAATTTATTGCCTGAACAATATCTTGTGTTGAAGGATTATTTGTTTGGCCTCCTTCTATTACATAATTAGCACCATGTTCTCTAATTAATTCGCTTATTCCTTGTCCAGAGTTGCAAGAAATAAGTGCACATTCTTTGCTTGGTTTTTTGCTTTCGTCATTATTGGTTAATTTTGAGGCATTTTCTTTACTATTATTTGCTTGAATAGTCATATTATCAATTTTAATTTTAATGAACTGACCTAAGCTATTAACAGCATTTAAAATATTTCCTGGTCTTTGAGCATGAATGTGAACTTTTAAAATAGATTCATCATGAACAATTACCATAGATGTTCCTAATTTTTCAAGTTTTTTTACTAGACTATCTTTATCGAATTTTCTAGGTTTTAAAAGTTCTAGAATAAATTCTGTACAATAACCGAATTCACCTTCAAAAACTTCAGTATCAGAAATAAAATTATTGATTAAATCTTCTGTACGATTAGATTCAACTGGCTTTCCTTCAAAATATAATTTCATTCCTTCTAAAATAGCAAATAAACCTTCACCACCAGAATCAGTAACGCCAACTTCTTTTAAAATTTTTAATAAGTTAGGTGTATTATCACAACTTTTTCTTGCTATTTTTATTACTTCTTTAAATAAATCTAGAAATGAGTTGTCGGGAGCAAAAACCTCTTTTAATCCTTCGCTAATTTCCCTAATAACTGTTAAAATAGTCCCCTCAATTGGTTTTAAAACAGCGTTATAAGCAGATTTTGAAGATTCTTCAAAAGCGTTAACCATATCAAAAGTTGTAATTTCAGTTTTACCTTTAAAGCCATTTGCAAAACCTTTAAATATTTGACTTAAAATAACGCCAGAGTTTCCCCTAGCACCTAATAACATATTTTGTGAAACTAATTTTGCTACTTCTTCAATATTTGAATTATCAATGTTGTTAAGGGCGTCTTGTGCCATTCTAATAGTTGAACACATATTAGAACCCGTATCTCCATCAGGAACGGGAAAAACATTTAAAGCATTAATAGCATTTTTCTTTGACTCAATATTATTGGCAGCAGAAATAATAGCTTTTTTTCATTCTATTCCTGTTATTGTTTTCATTCTAATTTGTTCCCTTAATGTATATAAATAATTCACCTAACTTCAAGTTATTTTTACTTAATAAATATGTTAAATTTTGATATATTGCTTCTACTATGCTTTTTGCACTTACTTTTGATAAAATAACTAAACCCATAGTTATATTAATAGTTTGGTCGTCATTTTTTGATTTTTCAATTAAAATATTTGACTCATCTAGCTTATCGTTTGAATTGTCCAAAGATTTAAATCCAATTATACCTGCTATTGTTAAAATGGCCGAGTTAATAATTTGCTTAATATCAGATAAATTCATAATCAAAATTATAATTTATTTAACTAAATAATTTCTTTTAATTGGAAATGAACTAGTTAATTTAGAAACTTCTTTTTTAATAAGTTCATGTAATTTTATATCTTTGGGGTTGCTTAATGCTTTATCAATTAAATCTGCCAAAATAATAAATTCAGTTTCGCTGAAACCTCTTGAAGTCATAGCAGGAGTTCCAAGTCTTATTCCACTTGATATTAATGGACTTTCTGTATCAAATGGTATTGTATTTTTATTAACTGTAATATTTAAAGAAGCTAAGATATCATTTGCTTCTTTTCCGGTTAAAGAGTAACTTGTTTTAACATCAATTATAAATAAATGATTTTTGGTTAATCCCGATATTACTTTTACTCCTTTTTCAATAAAACGATTGCAAAAAGCATTTGCATTATTAACTATTTGTTTTTGATACTCAACAAATTCTGGTTGTAATGCTTCATAAAAAGAAACCGCTTTAGCTGCTATTTGGTGAAATAGAGGGCCTCCTTGATATCCAGGAAAAACACATTTATCAATTTTTTTAGCAATATCTTCATTATTTGTCATAATTATAGCCCCACGTGTGCCTCTTAAGGTTTTGTGAGTTGTAGTCATAACTACATCGGCATATTTTGATGGTGAAGGGTGAATGCCAGCTATAATTAAACCTGATATATGTGAAATATCAGCAAATAAATATGCTCCAACTTTGTCAGCAATGTTTTTGAATTTATCAAACTCAACAATTTGAGAATAGGCTGAATAACCACAAATAATCATTTTTGGTTTTACTTCCATTGCTATTTTTAAAATTTGATCATAGTCTAATATACCATTTTCATTAACTGAATATGAGTAAGAATTGTAAAATTTACCACTAAATGATATTTTATAACCATGTGACAAGTGACCTCCTGAATCTAAAGCCAATCCCAAAACTTTATCACCTGGATTAAGTAAAGACATAAATATTGCTGCATTTGCAACCGATCCTGAATAAGGTTGAACGTTAGCATATTTCATTTTAAATAATTGACAAGCCCTTTCTTGAGCAATTATTTCAATTTTATCTACATTTTCACATCCGCCATAATATCTTTTATTTGGATATCCTTCTCCATATTTGTTAGTTAAGCAAGAACCTGCAGCTTTTAGTACATCCTCTGAAACATAATTTTCTGAAGCAATTAATTCAATATTATTTTCTTGCCTAATGTTTTCTAAATTTATTAATTCTTCAATATCTTTATCAACTAGTGAAATTTTTTTATACATTTTTCCTCCTTGAATTATAAAAAAATAAACCTTATTAGGTTAGTTAGTCTAATAATGATTTTATTTTTTTAAGTTCTTCTTTTTTTGCTTGTTCTTGTTTAGCTAATTTTCTTTTAGCTATATTTTTATTAATAACTATTACGATGATTGCAGTAAATGCTAGAGCAATGGCAGGTAAAACTCTTACGTATCATTGTGTAACTCCGCTTGTTACCATAAATGAATTCATAGCTAAAGTGATAGGTATTAAAAAATTTAAACTTTCTGGACCATATATTTTAAATTTTCAGATTAACAAGCAAACAACTAATATTTGAATAATTGAAATTGATAAGGCAATTGGTAGTTCCATTGCTCATCTATCAAAATTTTTAGAAGCTTGAATTACTCAACCATCTCTACCGATTAATAAAAATAAAATAAAAGATGGAATAACAATTAAAAATAATCCTGTTAAAGCAATTTTTCAAGAATTTGAGAGTTGTCTTTTTTGTTTCTTAACTATTGGGTTATAGTTTTCTAAATTTAATTTTCTCTTTTTTCATTTTTTATTATTAGACATTATTGATTCTCCTAAACACATAAAGTTATACTTAATTTTATCAAAAAATAAGTCAAATCAATATTTCTAATTATTAGAGTAAATAATATAATTATTTTATTTGCTTAATTTAGTAGACAAGGAATATAATTAAAATGTACAATAACTTAGGAACATTTAATTTATATAAAAGCTTTATATATCTATCTCCTCCTTTCCTTGTTTGTAAAGTTTAAAAATGTTCTCCCATATCTAAACTCCTTTTTGTTTAATGGATTTTTATTTTTTGTCCTTTCTGTATGCGTTTTTTTGCTTTAAAAGTTATTGTACAAATATAGTTTATATAAACATAAAATTTTTCTAATAATAGCCCTTACAATTGGGCTATTTTAATTTTAAAAAAACTCTTTATAATAGAATAAAATTAAAAAAGCCACATTATGTGACTTTAAAATAAACTTGTTTGATTAGTCTCATCCAATCCATCTAAAATATTCAAAGATTTTAATTCAGATAATATTTTCGAATTAATTTTAGTTCTTTCGCTCATGTCTTCAATTGAAAGAAATTCATGTTCTTCTCTAGCTTTTACAATTGAATCTGCTACAGTTTCTCCCAATCCCTCAACAACTACAAATGGAGGAATAAGTGCTTTGTTTTTATCATCTATAATTCAGTTTTTTGCTAATGATTTTTCTAAACTAACATTTTTTATACTATAACCTCTTGCATAAAGTTCTTGGGTGATTTCTAAAATAGGAATTAAATCATTTTCTTTAGTTGAAAGAGGATTTGTTTTACTATCTACTCTTCTTTTTAAATCATTAAGTGTTGAGAGAACAACTTGCTTTCCGCTGCTCATTATTTTTATGTTAATTGAATCAGGACGATTAGAATAAAAAGACGCATAAAAAGGAAGCGGGTGATATAGCTTATATCAAGCGATTCTTCAAGCCATAATTACATATGCTGTAGCATGTGCTTTAGGAAACATATATTTAATCTTTTTAAGTGAATCAATATACCAAATTGGTACTTTATTATTTATTAATAAATCTTCTTGTTCAATAGTTAAACCTTTGCCCTTACGAACTCTTTCCATAATTTCAAAAGCACTCAAAGGTTCTATTTTTCATTCGATTAATTCTCTCATTATGTCATCACGACAGCAAACACAATCTTTTAATTTTTTGCCTTGTTTAATTAATTCTTCGGCGTTGCCACTTCATACATCTGTTCCATGACTTAAACCTGACATTAATATTAAATCATTAAAAGATTGAGGATTTGCTGTTTTTAACATCCTTCTAACAAATTGAGTTCCAAATTCAGGAAGCCCATATGCACCTGTAGTTTCACCGGAAATATCTTCAGGTTTTATTTTTAAAGAAGCGGTCGAAGAAAATAATTTTAAGACCTCTGGGTCCATTTTAGGAATTTTTTTAGCATCTGTATTGGTTAAATCTTCTAACATTTTAATAACTGTGGGATCATCATGACCTAGTAAATCCAATTTTAAAACATTGTCATGAATTGTAGTAAAGTCAAAATGTGTTGTCTTTCAAGTGCTACTATTGTCATTTGCTGGGTAATTAATAGGAGTAAAGTCTTCAACATCAAATTCCTTAGGAATTATGATAATTCCTCCCGGGTGTTGCCCTGTAGTTCTTTTTACACCCTCAGTTTTTGACGCCAAAAAATCAAAATAAAGTTTGGATCATACTTCCTCATTTTTAAATATCTCTTCAGCATATTTTTTGCAAAATCCATAAGCGGTTTTAGAGGCAATAGTTGATATGGTTCCAGCTCTAAAGGTGTGATTTTCTCCAAAAAGTTCTTTTACATAATTATGAATAATAGGTTGATATTCTCCACTAAAATTTAAATCAATATCTGGTACTTTGTTGGCTTCAAAACCTAAAAAGGTTTCAAAAGGAATGTTATGACCATCACGCATCATTAATTCTGAACATTTAGGGCAATTTTTATTAGGTAAATCTCATCCAGAAAAAATATTTGGATCTAAATTTCATTCAAAGTACTTACAATTATTACATAAATAATGAGGTTCCAATGGATTAACTTCAGTAATGTTTGCTAAATTAGCAACAATTGAGCTCCCAACACTTCCTCTACTTCCAACTAAATATCCATCTTCATTACTTTTTTTAACCAATTTATGACTAATTCAATAAATTACGGAATAACCATATTTAATAATGGGTTTTAATTCGCGATCAATTCTATCCAAAATTTTTTTATCAATATTTTCGCCATATCTTAATTTTGCATTTTGGTAAACTACTTCTTTTAGTTTTTTCGCAGAATCATCAAACGTAGGGACATAAAGCTTATTTTTAATAACTTCAATATTATCACTAATCATGTTGGCTATTTTATTTGTGTTTTCTACTACTATTTCATTAACTAAATTACCATCATTTAAAAAAATAAATTCTTTTTTCATATCAGTAGTATTTAAAAATTTAAAGTTAGGACTAGCAATTTTGCGGTATCTTTTTAATCAATGTTGACCACCCCCCAAGCTTGGGGCATTAACATAAATATCATGAATTAATTTTTGATAATCATAAACATATCTTGCATCTGATACAGCAACACATATTTTTCCTAATGATTTGGCTTTAGAAATTAAGTCTTTATAGGCAAATTCAATTTGTTCTCTTGTAATTCAGTCATCATTATATAAATAATTAAAAGTGCTAATAGGAGGCAATTCAATATAATCAAAAGGAGCCATAGCTCTTAAAATGTTTTCGTTAGTCCCATATAAAACTTTATCTCAAAGTCATGATGAATTAGCACCACTACCCAATAATAAATCAGGGTCTTTTTCTCATTTATCTATTAGAAATTTTGGTCCATTTGAATAATTTGAAGTTAAAGATTTTGTTATTAGTTTAAATAATTTTTTTAATCCAATTTGATTTTTAGCTAACAGTCTAACCTCATATTCAAATTTCCTATCCAACATATATTTAGGATTTTGTTTTGCTAGACCAGATGAAGTTAAAATGTTATATTCACGTTTTAACTTTTCAATCATATTTACTCATACCATTGCTAAAACTTCAGCATCATAATCTCCACGGTGTGCAACTTCACTATCATAGTAAATATTAAATCTTTTAGCAACATGACCTAATTTAAATCTTTTTTCATAAGGAAATAAAAAGTATGAAATAGCTAATGAATCTATTCCATAGATATGAGAAGTATCCAATCCATATTTAACGAAATTTTCTTTACATACATTAATATCAAATCTAGCATTGTGAGCTACAGAAATATTGTTATTTAAAATTTCATAAATTTTTTTAATCCCCTCTTCCTGTGAATAACCATCAGCTAATAAATCATCAGTAATTTTTGTTAATTTAGTAATTGAAGCAGGTATTGGACGAGAAGGTTTTAAAAAGAATTGGATTCTTTTAACAATATTGCCATTTTCAACTATTGCAGCACCAAATTCAATAATTTCATTAAACCTTGCACTAAGACCTGTCGTTTCAATATCAAAAACCACATACTTTTGATTAGCAAACGCAAAATCTTTGAAATTAAAGAAAAAGTCATTATGAGTTGTAATGGAACTTAATGTTGCTCCATAAATTGGTTTTATATCTTTATTTTTCTTTGTATCATTATAAAAATCTGGGAAATTTTGCACATCATCTAAATCTGTAATTGCAATTGCAGTATGTCCATATTTTCTAGCAGCTTTTAAATATTCTTTTGGTGTGCTTATTCCATCTTGTGTAGACATATTTGTTCTTAACGCTAATTCAACTCTTTTTTTGTCTTCTGAATCTTTAGATAGAACTTGAATATCTTCAGTAATAATTATTTCATTTGGATTATTTCCAAAAATCATTTTACTACCACTATATTTATCATTAGTTAACTTTCCAGATACAATTATGGTTTGCCCTTTTTCTAACTTAGGAATTTTGGTTTCATCATCAATAAAATATTTAACACTAATTGCTTCATCATAATCAGAAATATCAATAGTAAAAATTGTTTTTCCACCTTTAATTTTTTTTGAATCAATTGCAAATATTTCTCCCTTAGTAGTAACAAATTCTTCAAATGAATTAAGGGCGTTTTTAATAGACATTTCAATTTTTTTATGTTCTTTTCTTTTATAGCCAAAACTTGTTTTTTCTATACTATCTACTTCATTGCTTTGTTTTTTTAAAGAATCAAAATTTTCAGTGATTTTTTTTATTTTTTCTGAACGTTTTTCTTTTGGCTTATCTTCGATTAATTCTAATTTAATTTCATAAAATCCAAATCCTATTAATTCTAAAGCCTTCTTTATTTCACTAGTATGATTTTGAAAATCTTTAAGTGTTGTTCTATTATTAAGCGTAAGAATGAATTCTTTTTCAGTTAAATTAATATTATCTGGGTTTAAAAATGCTCTTAGTAAATATAATTTTGGGAATTTAGTTTCTAAAATATATTTTAAATAATCAATTAAAGTTAGTTTATTTCTTAAAATATTTCGAATAGTAATTTCTATTGAACAATTAGCAAATTTATTGTTTATTGCTTGTTTGAATTTTTTTAAAGTTTCAATGTTTATGTGTGTATCTAATGTTATTTCAAAAATAAAACTTTTTTTATCCTTGTCTAAATAAACCTTGTCTAAGGTTGTACCTAAAAATTCATCATTAGGATTAAATTTTATTTCCTTACACAATTTTAAAAAACTTTGATCATAAGAATCTTTCATGTTATACTCCCTTAAATTTTAAACAATAAATAAAATAGCTGATGCACTAATGGCTACTAAAGATATTGAGTCAAATCTATCCATAAGCCCACCATGGCCTGGTATTAAATTAGAAAAATCTTTTATATGCATTAATCTTTTAATAAATGAAAAAAGTAAATCCCCAATAATTGAAACGGCAGGAAGGAATAATAAACCTACGATTAATTGTTTATAATTACTAAAATATATAAAAGTTACATTATTAGTAATTTTCCCTAAATACATTGCAATAAAGACAAAAAGCATTCCAAATATATAAGAAATGATTGCGCCTTCTCAAGTTTTTTTAGGACTAATATGAGGTGCAAATTTTCTTTTTATAAGTTTCATTCCAAAAAGCATTCCACCAAAATAACCCATTGTATCTACCACTATAGGAATCAATGCTATAACAAAAAGATAATATAAGTTTGACATATTGTAAACAAATAAAATTTTGCTAAAAACAGGCATATAGATAGCAACAAAAATAGTTATAAAATAATATTTAAAAAAATCATACTTATTTTTAAACTTGGGCGAATTAATGGCCATAATAATTGTAATTAAAGGTATATTTATAAAAATTCCAATGTGATTAAAAATATTAAATTTTAGCGAATAATTAAAAACATAATTTTTTAAAATTTCTGTTGTTGAATTAATATCTAACCCGGTTTTATTTATTACATTTTTATCAGAAAATAAATACCAAAATTCAAAGGGAAATATTCAACTTAATATTACTAAAATACTTATTATATAGTTTCAAATGAAGTTTATTTTATTGTGTTGAATTATTTCATAAGTTGCATAAATAGAAAAAATAATATAAAAAATGACACCAATAATTTTTCCTTGTATTTTTCCAAAATAAGTTATAAAAAAAATAGGAAGAATAAGAATAAATAAAATAATTGCAGACTTTGCTCTTTTTAGTGTGTTTTTCATATTTGTATTTAAATTATAACTAAATAATGATTAAGACCAAATTATTATTGATAATAAAATAATGACCTAAATGGTCATTAAATCTTTTTCTTTCTCATTTGATAATTCTTGAATTTTTGCTATCGCTTTATCTATTTCTTTTTGAATAATATCTAAGTAATGTTTTTGAATATCATCAGAAAGTTCGCTATCATTTTTTATTTTTTTATTAATATCTTGACGAGCTTGTCTAATACCAACTCTTGCTTGTTCATTAATAATGTTAAGTTGTTTTACCATTTCGACACGTTTTTCTGTAGTCATTTGTGGATATGTTAATCTCAGTTGGTGTCCTTCATTAACTACAGTTACATTTAATTTATAATCCATAATTGCTTTTTCAATTGTTTTAATTACACCAATGTCATAAGGTTTAACTAATAATTGCAATGGACTAGCAATGCTAATAGCTGCAATTTCATCCAAACTAATCATAGAATCATAATAATTAATTTTAATTTTATTTACTAAAGCGGGGTTAGCTCTTCCAACAACAACCTTAGTAATTTGGGTTTCATAGTTAATAATTGTTTTTTTAATAAGATCTTGTAATTCTGATAAATATAAATCTAATTCCATAATGTTCTTACCCCCTATTTTTAGTAATTATTGTATTTGATATTTTATTTTGTATTGCTTTTATCAATGCATTTTTTTCGTTTATATCAAATATTATAATATCAATGTTATTTTCTTTAGCCATAGAAGCAGCAGTTTGATCTAATACTTTTAAATTTTTTGCTAATAATTCATCGTAAGTTATTGTATCAAATTTTTTAGCATTACTATTATATTTGGGATCTGAGTCATATACACCATCAACATTATTTTTTCCCATTAAAATAGCATCTGCAGATATTTCACTAGCAAATAATGTTGCGGCTGTATCGGTGGTAAAAAATGGTCTTCCGGTTCCTCCGGCAAAAATAACAACTTCGCCGTTATTTAAATATTTTTTTGCTTTTTCATTAATATAAACTTCACAAACTTTTGGGTCCATTGTTAAACTAGAAAGTACCCGACAACTTAAATTATTATTTTCAAAACCAGATTGTAATGCAAGCGCATTCATTGTTGTTGCAAGCATTCCAATATAGTCCGCTCTTACTCTTTGTATTCCATTTTTTTCAGCACTAGTTCCTCTTCAGAAATTACCACCACCTACAACAATTGCTACTTGTATACCTTTGTTTGTAATTTCTTTAAGTTGTTCTGCAAATTTTTTAACCAATTCATTATCAATTGCTAAACTTTTTTCTTTGTTTGCGAGACCCTCACCAGATAATTTAATCAAAACTCTTTTATAATTCATATGACTTCCTTTTGTTAATAGCTACTCAAATATACTTTTAATTTAAATAATATAAAATTTTGGTATTTTTAATTATGAAATATTAATTTTTTTATCAATTGAAAGTAATTTTGCCTTTCCTTTCTTAATAGCATCATATACGCCACTTCTAGTCATAGCTAATTCTATAGCAATTTCTGACAAGGATAAATCTTCAAAAAAGTAAAGATATAAAGCTTGTTTTTGAGATTGTGCTAATAAATCTTTATATTTTTCGTAAAGTTCAGCATATTTATTTCTTGATTGTAAATCATCCATTAATCAACCAATCCCTTCATTAATCCATAAATATATGAATCTAAATCGAATTCTGCTAAATCATCAACTTTTTCTCCAAGCCCTATATATTTAACGCTCAACCCTATTTCATCTTTAATTGTAAGCACGATACCACCTTTTGAAGTACCATCCATTTTTGTTAAAATTATTCCAGTTAATGGTGTTGCTTCTTTAAAAATTTTTGCTTGCAATACACCATTTTGTCCCGTTGTTGCATCTAATACTAATAAACTTTCATGAGGTGCGTTTTCAATTTTATTACCTAATACTTTGTTAATTTTTGCTAGTTCATTCATTAAATTAACTTTGTTTTGAAGTCTTCCTGCCGTGTCAATTATTAACACATCAAATTTTTCATTTTGTGCTTTTTCTATTGCTTTATAAACAACCGCCGCAGGATCTACTTCATTTTGGGCAGGTTTTACAATACTTGCGCCAACTTTTTGAGATCAAAAATCTAGTTGCTCAACTGCGGCTGCTCTAAATGTATCTGCAGCTGCAATTAAAACTTTATTACCATCATCAATTAATTTTTTAGCAATTTTAGAAATTGATGTTGTTTTGCCACCACCATTTACTCCAACAACTAAAATAACATTTAACCTACCTTTTTTAACATTTAAACTAGTATCAATAATTGAATTAGAAGTATAAATTGTGAATAATTTATCAGCTATGATTTCTCCTATTAATTTTGGATCTTGAATATTTTCAATCTTCACTTCTTTTTTACACTCATTTATTATAATATTGACCAATTTAATTGATATATCAGCCATGATAAGTATTTCTTCTAAATCTTCAAAAAATTCTTCATCTATCTTATTATGCTTATTTTGTAATTCTTTTATATTTTCCGTAAATGAATTGTTAGATTTAGAAAGGCCCGCGATATAGTTGTCTAATTTATTATTTTTTTCAAGTTCTTTTGCTAATTTTTTTTGCTCTTTGGCCTCTATCTTTGCTTGTTTTTTTGCAAGCCTTTCTTCTCTTGTACCAAATAGCTTATCTTTCAAATTTGACCAAAATCCCATAGAAGTCTCCTTTAACAGTATAATTATATATTAATTAAAATGTTTAAACCCATGTAAAATTAAAGGTTGCTATGAATAATTGAAAATGTAAATTAAAAAATAAATTACAAGTTTTTGAATTTAAATATATTTTTAAACTTTTTATGCCATTATTTATTCAAACATTTACATTAGCATTAGTTTTATTTATAGGATCATTAGCAACAACATTCTATAAAAGAGTTTACCATGTAGATGGTTCTTATAACGGTTATTATTTTTATGCGATTTCAAAGATCTTAACTGTTTACAAAATTACAACATTTGTTCCAATCATATATCAATTAGGAGTTATTGTTATTGCATCCAATTTATATGGGCAAGAAAAGCATCAAGAAATAAATAAATTAATTCATTCATCAATATACATATCATTATTATTAAACTTGTTTATTTATCTAATAATGGCAGTATTGGCACCCACCATTCTAGAAGCGGCAGGTTCTAAAAATAATGCTATTTATAGTTGAATAAGTAAAGATGGGTATGAAACATTTCAAAATAATTTAAAAATTGCAAAATTCAACTCTATTGACACAAAAGAAAACATAAACACAATAGTTAATGGTGGTGTAATAAATGGCACTCACTTTTCTTCTACATATCCATTAGTATTGGAAAAAAATGAATTGTTATTCACGGTAAATTTTTTAAGATTAACAATGCTAGATTTGTTTGCTTTTTCTATTGGACAAATTTTAATTGCTGCATTGCAAGCAATCAAAAAAAATAAATATTCAATGATTGCAGTTATAGCATCAATTCTTTCTAGAATAATTTGAACTTATTCAATTTTATTTATTCCAAAAAGCACCAATCTCATGTTATTGGTTAGTTTAGAAACATTAATCGGGGGATTAATTCAAACTATTGTTGCTTATATATTCGTATACAAATATTTATTTAATAAATTTAAAATTCACTTTAAAAATAGTTGAAATTCGAAATACATAAAAGAAATATTCAAAATTGGTCTTCCAATAGCAATTGAAAGTGGTATATGATATGTTTCGCAATATATGATTGCAAGAGCAATTCCTTTTTCGGGATTAAATGATCATTTTATTGGAATATATAGATCAATAAATAATCTATATGATATTTTTGCTTCATTTGCTTTAGCTTTAAGTTATATAACAAGTGCAATTGTAGCTCAAGAAATCGGTAAACACGATTATGAGAGGGCTTATAAAATGGGTAATGCTACAAAAAAATTAGCAATTTACGGACAACTAATTATGTCTTTAATTAGTATCATTCTAACATACCCATTACTTAAAATATTTGCGATTGATTCAAAATTAATTAACAAAATAGGTTATATATTGATGTTTTTAATGATGATAAAATCACTAGCAGATATAGGTAATTTAACAACCCTTAGGGCATTGTGGGGAGTAAATAATGTTTTAACTCCAATTTGAATTAGTTTATTGAGCATGATTGCTCTTCAATTATCAAGCACTTATTTAATTTCTATATTTTTATATAAAAATAATCAGAGATTAACTGCAGAATCATTTTTTATATTATTATATGCTTCAACAATATTAGATCAATTAGTTCGTTCAACATTATATGGTTTAAGATGGAAATCAAAAACCTGAATCAAATATGCTAAAGCATTATAGTTAAATCTATGGTTTATAAAAACAAAATTTGACAATCAAAAGTTCACAAGAGAAGCGCAAAAACTTAATTAGATTTGTAATGTAAACGTTCTTATTTAGATAAAAAAATTGAACTTTTAACCAAATTTTTTACCATAAAAGTTCAATTTATATTTTTCAATTGAAGATTGTAATTTCGTTAAATACTCATGTTCTTCTTCTAATTTAGCAAAGGATTCTTCAAAATTTCTATTGAAATTATTTTTTTCATATGCAAATTGAATTACCCCTTCATGACATCAATAATTTCTAATTTTTTTTATATCATAAAGTGTTTGTGAGTCTTTTTTATTAAATAATCCACTATGGATTAATTCATGAACAACAGATCCAATAGTCGATTTATTCATTATTAAATCCTCTAAAAATTCCTCAATGTCTTTTTTTGTATTTGAATTTAAAAGAGCATAAATTACCTTTAAATCCATTTCTATTATTTGACAATTAAAGACAACACCACCTAAATAATATTTATATAAATCTAATTTATTTTTTATAATGTTCATTTTGTTGATTTACTCTTCTTTCAATTCTAAAATTACGAGCGTTTCAATGTGATATGTGTGTGGAAACATATCAAACGGTTGAACCTCTTTAATCTCATAACCTTTATTTATTATTAGTTCCAAATCTCTAACTAAAGTTCTAGGATTGCAACTAATATAAGCGATTTTTTTGATTTTATTATGATGAAAAACATTAATGATATTTTTATTTAAACCTTCTCTTGGCGGATCAAATACAACAATATCAAATTTATCTTTATTAATAACATCTCTATCAAAAAATCTCGTGGCATCTTGATGAACAAATTCCACATTTGTAAGACCATTACTTCTTGAATTTAATTTCCCACATTCTATTGATTGTTTATTCACTTCCACACAAATTACTTTTCGTGCTTTATTAGTTAAAAACATACCAATAGTCCCAACACCAGAATAAGCATCAACTATATACTCACTTCCAGTTAAGTTTAAAGATTTTTGAAGATGATTATACATTTTATGCATTTGAAGTTCATTAACTTGATAGAAAGCACTTGGCAATACGGCAAATTTTAATTTATCTACTTTATAAGTAATCTTATTTTTATTAGCCAAAGTTACATATTTGCCAAATTTGTTTTTATCATCTTTATATGTTAGTTTAATAATACTTATTTTTGGATATTTCTTGACTAAACTATTTATAAATTTTTTGTCTATAGGTTGAGAATTTTTACATCCTAAAATAATTTGTAATTCATTTGTTTTTTTAGAAAACTTAATAGTTATGGTATTCAAAAGTGTTTTTTTAACTCATGAATTTTCATCAAATTTTTCATTAACTATTTTATTTATATAAACTAGTAAATCATTTATTTCTTTTGAAGCTAAATCATATGAATCTTGTTCTATTAAAGTATGACTATTTTTTTGATAAAAACCAAATTTTACACCCTTTTCATCACTTTCAACTTGTACTGTTAATTTATTACGATAATTAAAAATAGAGGGCGAAGGAATAATTTCTTTAACTTTGTCATATTTAAGTTGTCTGGAAAATAATGAATTAACTATTTTCTGCTTAAATTTTAATTGATTTTCATAACTCAATATTAAAAGTGGGGCAGAACCCGAATTTAATAATTTTGGATTATTTGTATCTATTCTATCAGGTGAAAATTTTATGAAATTTAAAACCCTAGCATAGGAATAGTTTTGTGTAACTTTGAAAAGTTTAATATCAGCAATCTCGTTTATTAGCATATTTTCAACAAAAATGGGATATTTGTTAGCATCTCTAATAACTCCATATCCTTCATAACTAAGCTCAATTGCAGTTTGATTTGCTAATATTTGACCTTCTTTATATTCCATAAATCCTTCTTTATTTTCCCAAACAAAATTTTGAGAATATATTATCTAATAATGCTTCATTGTCACTTTGTTTGTTTAAAATTTCTCGTAAATTTTCTCAAGATTTTGTTAAGTCAATTATAACAACCTCAGGACCAAAATTATTTTCTAAACCTTGTAGAGTTTCATTTAAATTAATTAAAGTCTTTTTTAATAATCCCAGTTGTCTACTGTTATATAAAATTTCATTATCATCTAAATCTATGTTTTTATATTTTTTAACCATTGCACCTTTAAGTTCAAAAAGATTTTTATTTTTTGTGGAGATACAAATTTTATTATCTGGATACTCATTAATCAAATCAATTTTATTTAAAACATCTAAATAAATTTTATCTTTTGATAATTCTTTGATGATTTTATCTTCTTTATTTTCTTTTTTATTGGGTTCATGCAAATGTATTATCATTTTTGCTTTTTTAATAGCATCTAAAGATTTTTGAATACCCAATGATTCGATTTTGTTTTTTGTATTTCTTATTCCTGCTGTATCAATTAATTTAAATAATAGACCATTAATTTCAAATTCACCTTCAACTATATCTCTTGTTGTTCCTGGAATATTTGTGACTATAGCTTTTTCTTTATTTAGTAATAAATTCAATAATGAAGATTTTCCTACATTCGGTTGACCAACAATAGCAACTTCAATACCTTTATATATATCAAGTGCATTATCGGATTTTTGAATAATTGTATTTATTTTTTTTATTAAATTTTTCACTAAAATTTTTAATTTTTTTGTGTCCATCTGTTCAATATCATAGTATTCAGAATAATCTATATTTATTTCTACAATTGAAATAATTTCTAATAATTCTGATTCAATCATTTCTATTAAGGGTTTAATATTATTATCGAATTGTGAAATAGCAATTTCGGCTTGTTTATTTGTTTTTGCGTGAATTAAATTATTTATTGCTTCAGCTTTTTCTAAAGTTATTTTTCCATTTAAAAAGGCTCTTCTTGTAAATTCACCTGGTAAGGCCAATCTAGCACCATTTGCAATTATTAAATTTAATATTTTATTTGTCACTATAATTCCGCCATGTGCATTAATTTCGATTGTATCTTCACCTGTGTAATTATCAGTTCCTAAAAATCAATTTATTAATACTTCATCTATTATTTTTTTGGTTGTATTATCTATTATTTTTCCATAAGTTATAGTTTTATTTTTTCCGATTTTACCTATGAATATTTTTTTTATTATTTCTAATGAATTTGTTCCGCTAATTCTAACAATTGATATTGCTTGATTTATATTACCCGAAGAGATAGCTACTATGGTGTCTTGAAAATTCATAATAAATAATTATAATATAAATTATATTATCGATAATTTGCAATTTTGTTTGTTTTAATTATTTTAATTAAATATAATAATAAGGCCATATATAAATGTTAATAACTCAAAAAACCTTTTTAATATAATTGTTTTTTATATTTTTTTATGTTTATTATTGTGTTGATATAAACAAAAAACCTGAAAACCATCAATTTTTATTTATTTTGAATTTGATTACTATTTTAGTGTGATTTTTGTTTTTATTCTTTATTATAGTGGTTTTTTAAAAATACAATAGTATAATATAATTATAAAATTTAATTAAAAGGAGCACTTGTTATGAATAATTCACAAACAAAAAACAATTTAAATATTGTGAATAGTGATAACAAAAATCAAAAAAAAGAAATTGTTATGTCTGCTTTTAGACGACGTACAGGTGATATTTTTAGAGCAATTTTAATTCCACTTTTTGCTTTATTAATTTTAACTATTATAAGAGGAGTTGCTAGATATTTTGAAACAAATAGTAATGTAGTAAAAGCTATTAATGTTCTTAATATTTTAATTGCTTTTATACCATTTTTGGTTGCAATATCTATAGCTACTACTTTTAGTAGTAATAGAACATTAGGAGCAATTGCAACTATTTTAGGACTCATAGTTTATTTATTTATACAAATAGCCTTTATAAGAAATGACGGAACAAAAATTTTAGCTTTTGGTTCTAATAAACTTTCTATTTCGACTTTGGTTTCGCCATTTACTAAAGTTTTAATTTCTAATTCAACTTATTATTTTATAATGCCAAATTTTGTTGTTGCTTTTATTATTGGATATGTTAATGCCTTAATAATAAGTGCATTAAACAAGAAAAACTCCAAATTACAAAAAATAGGTTTTATAGAAGTGGTTATATCTATACTATTAATATCTATTGTTTCAAGTGTTTTTAGTTTATTACATACTAGCCTTGTATTTTTTATTGTTAATTTATTAGAAAATAATAAAAACTCTTATTTAGGAATGACAAGAGCAAAAGTTAGTCATTTAATTGTGAGTTTTTTAATAACTGGTTTATCTCCTTTTGATATTTCTAATAGCTTAAAGGAAATTGTAGGTGTCAATGCAATTGCAAGACCAGCATTTAGTTTTATTCCTTTAATATGATCTGTTTTTATTTTACCAATGTTGGGTATTTCTTTTATTTCAAATGCAGAAAAGAAAAATTTAGTTTTATCTCTTTCGTTATTCTTGCCAGCGATTTTATCTTCTATTTTACTTGGTGAGTATTCAGTTTTATTAATCTCATTATTATTTATATCACCATTTTTGTTTGGATTAATTGCTGTCGTATTTACTTCTTTGACTTCTTGAATGTTAATTTTATTAGATAAGTTTAATGATTTTTTTGGTGACTCTATAATTAATTTTGTTCACTTTTGAACTAGGAATACTAATGCTTGAATTTTACTTTTAATATGTTTAGCAATTGCCATTTTATCTTTCTTATTAGCGTTTTTATATATAAGATTTACTAAAGTTTGTGTTTTAGGTAGAGGACACAATAATAAGAAGATGTTTAATGATGAATACATTGTAGAAAATGAATATGTCTTATTTACCAAAGTTAAAGATAATAAATTGGTATTCCAACAATCATCTGATAATTTATTATCAAATATGGGAATTATTAAAGCCGATGAAATTTCAATAATTGAAAAAAAGAACAAAAAGAAAAATGAAACAAAAGAAGTTACTATTGAAGAAATAGTTTTAAGTAACCCAAAACCTGTTTCAAAAAAACAATCTGAAACAACCATTACTGAAGATATAGCACGAAAAAAAATATATAAAATTGTAAGTCAAGATGAACTTATGCTAGGTGATAATGAATTTGATTTAGAGTTTGAAAAACAAAAAATAACTAATTTCACAAATACTGATTTTGATTTGCCAGGTGATGATAAAGATTTAACAATGGACTTGACACCTACTAAAATAGAGGAAAAAAAGCCAATAATTGATTATGAAAAAACGACAGAAATTTCTCCAAAAGTAATTAATGAATTAAATATGTCAGAAGGCGCGATTTTATCTTCTAAACCTATAAATAATGAATCCCCTACTATTCACCAACCAAAATCTCAACCTCAACTAACAGGTTTCGCAAAAAATATAAAATCCTTTATGATATTATGTCCTCTAAAGGGAGTTGTTAAAGGTGTAACAAACAATTCTATTGATATTTTATCAACTAGTGGAAAATTTATTATGCCAAATGATGCAATTGTTGAGTATATAACAGAAGATAAAAATATTTTTCTTTTAAATATTTATGGAACTAGAGTACAAGTGAATTTAAATGCAAACTTTAGTAAAGATCATAAACAACGTTTACACAATAAGATTTATGTTGCAATTGGAAAACAATTATATAAAGGTGATTTTTTCTTAGAAGGTAATAAAAAATTCTATAGTGAAATAGGTGAAGAAATGATTATTAATATTAAAATATTGCCTGGTAATTATAAAGTAATACCTATTCATTATGAACCAAACCAAATTATTGATAAATGAGATGGTTTATTTGAAATTAATAAATAAAAAATAAAATGAGCTTGCTAATTTTTGCGAGTTCATTTTTTGTTATAAAATAAATACTATGAAAATAGGACTTATTGCTGAATTTAATCCATTTCATAATGGACACAAATATTTAATAAAAAAAATTAAAGAAAATTTTCCTAATTCTAAATTAATTGTAGCATTGTCATGTGATTATGTGCAACGTGGCGAAATTGCTGTTGCCTCATTTGAAGATAGAAAAAAAATAGCTATGGAAAATGGTGTAGATGAAGTATATGAACTAGATTTTTATACTTCAACGCAAGCAGCCCATATTTTTGCAAAGGGGGCAATTGACTTACTTTTGAGTAAAAGAATAAATATTCTTGCATTTGGTGTTTCTGATACAAATAATGTTAATAAATATATTGATGCAGCCAATGCAATTAAAAGTAATATTGAAAAATATAATTTAAATCTTAAAAAATTTTTAAAGGAAGGAAGATCGTTTGTATATTCTTCTTTTGAATCTCTAAAAATATTAATTAAAGAAGAAGATATACCAGAAGATATTTTAGGATTTGAATATGTCAAATATATTGTAAATAATAATTTACCCATTGTCCCTTTTTGCGTTAAAAGAACAGTCTCTCATTTATCTGAAAACGTAAATGGGAAATATGCTTCAGCTACATTCTTAAGAAAGATGATAAGTGAAGGTAAAGATATTAGTGAATATTCACCTATGAAAATTATTAATTCCTTCACAAAAATTGAAAATAAATATTCATTATTTCAAAATATAGTAAGAAATACAAAACCAGAAGAATTAGAAAAAATAATGTTGATGTCAGAGGGAATGGAAAATTTATTTAAAAAAAATATCGACTTACCCACTTATGAAGAATTTGTAAATGCATGCACCTCTAGACGTTATACAAATAGTAGAATAAAAAGGGTTATTTTATATACTATTTTAGGAATAAAAAAAGTGGATTAACCACTTTTATCAAATTTTTACTCGATCCTTTTTGTTTAAAAACATTGGATCATTTTCTTTTATTTTAAATGCCTTATAGAAATCATCGGAATTTTTTATTTGAATATTAGCTCTAAGTTTAGCAGGAGCATGAACATCTACATTTAAAAGCATTTTTGCAAATTCATCTCGATATTTGTTTCTTCAAACTTTAGCAAAGTTTATATAAAACTTTTTAACATTAAAGTCCTTTTCTAATTTAGCTGCTTCTAATGCACAAGAAACTCCGCCAGCATCAGCAATATTTTCAGATACAGTTAGTTTACCATTACACTTACCAACACTAGTTTCAACTTGATCAAATAGTTTGATCATTTTTTGAGCTTTTAGATCAAAATTTTCTTTATCTTCTTTTGTTCATCAATTTGCCATATTTCCATTTTCATCAAAATTTGCACCATTATTATCAAATGCATGAGAAATTTCATGTGCTATAACTGCTCCAATACCACCGTAGTTTTCACTAGATGTTTGTTTTGGGCTATAGAATGGTACATTAAAAATTGCTGCAGGAAAAACAATATGGTTCATATTGGGATTAAAATAAGCGTTTACTAAAGCTGGTGACATTGATCATAAATTTTTATTAACGGGTTTTAAATATTGTTTAAATTCGTATTCACGTTGTAATGCAAAAAAGTGGTTAACATTTTTTAATAAATCATCAAAACCGTTATATTTTTTTACAATAAAATTTTTATAAAAAGGTCTTATTTCACTTGGATAACCAATATGAACACCAATTTTACTTAGTTTTAAAATAGCTTTTTCTCTAGTTTTTTCACCTAATCATGTGTTTCTTTCTAATCTATCTTGGTAAATTTTTATCATGTTGTGTACCATGTATTCAACATTTTTTTTACCTTCTTCACCAAAATATTTTTTTCCATAGAATAAACCAAAAGGCATATCAAAAACACTAATAGTAAAATCTATTGCTTCTTTATCTTTGGATTTTGGTTTTTTAATACCGCTTAATGCTCTACTATATGTACCAGCTATTTCTCTTGTTTTATTATCTAATAAAGAACAAGCACTCAATAATGTTTCAATGTATAATGAAGATTTATACAACTCAAAAGTTTCATTATTAAATAAATTATTTAAACCGTCTAATAATTTTGTATTTATTATATTTAAATCCATAACTTTTTGACCAACTAGTTTCTCTGTAATTTTATTCACATCTAAAACTTTAATTGATTGATTGATTTTATCAATATCAATTATGTTATAAAGTTTGGTATATTCTGCGCTTTCTTCAGCACTCAATGCGTATTCCACAAACATTTTGTCCAATGCTAATCTATCATTTACTAATTTATCAACTTTATCTTTATTTTTTATTATTTTAAATAAAAGAGTTTTTACCATATTAGAATAAACACTTAATAATTGTTCACTTTTATTTTTATCTTTATAATAATTTTTTTCAGGCAAAATTATTGGAGTATCAGACAATCCTAAAATTTGTTTACTACTATCCTTAAAATCTTTTTCAACAAAAAATATTAAAGGTAAAAAGTAGCCATTATAAGCCATATATTGATAATTGTCTTCTACATCTTTTCATGATGAAAGATTTTCTACTCAATGTAGTTTTTCCATTATTGGTTTTAGTCCATGTTCTCTTCTTGATTTTCAGTCTTTTACCAATTTGTACAATTTTATCATTTCGATAAGCATAGGTTCATCTTGAATTTCAGAATTATCATTAACTCATTTATTTAAAAGATTTGTTTTTAATTTTCTTAAATTTTCATCTATTTGATAAAAAGATCCTCAACCTACTCTATGTTCAGGAATTTTATGCTTTTTTAATCAATCACCATTAACTGCCTCATAAAAGTCTTTTTTTATTAATTCTTTTTCCATTTTTCCTCTTTTAGTTTGTATATAGAATTTTGCTATATTTATTTTTTAAAACGTTTCTATAACTAGTATAGTCTAAACCTTCAAAAATAATAGAAGCATTGTTTTGTTTTGCTATTTCAATAATTATGTTTATATAAAGCATTATTTTAAAATTATTAAGTTTGTTAGACAAAATTTTGTCAATAACAATATAAGTTAAATTAGTTTTCTTTATAAAGTTAATTAATTCATCATTTAAAATGATGACTTTTATTCCCAATTTAACATCTCTATTGTTTAAAGAGTTGAATTTTCTTTGTAAATTATATAAATTATTTGGGTTATTTATTTTAACAATTTGTGTTAATGTTGGTGAATTTAAACTTATATTTTTTATATAGTTATCATTTAATTTACTAAAGAAAAAATCACTTAAAACTAATAATGAATTTTGTAAATCATATTTAGTTGTATTTTTGTAGAATTGAAATCCCAAATCAAAAGCCACATCTGAATGAAGCATATTTTTTTCATAATATATTTGATCATTTCTTTCAATAAATGCGGGTTTTATTAATTTAAAATTTGTTGAATGACTACCATTAATTGTTTTGACTTCTTTTGTCATAATTGTTAATTTATTTTCTTCTATTAAAGTACAAAATTTTTTATATTGTTGACTAAATTTAATAAAGTCGGGATTTTCATAAATTGTTTTATCAATTGATTCAAAATTTAATTTTTTTTCAGTAGTCATTTTATATTGAATATAGTTTATTATGGTATTTAATTTTTCTAAATTTAAGTCTTCAAATATATTTTCATTTAAAATGACTGCAAAGTTGACACAACGAAAAAGTTTGTTTATATTATCTAAAATAGTTTCCTGGAA
The DNA here is from genome assembly GCF_046774455.1 of Metamycoplasma buccale. Lineage (GTDB taxonomy): Bacteria > Bacillota_I > Bacilli_A > Mycoplasmatales > Metamycoplasmataceae > Metamycoplasma > Metamycoplasma buccale. The sequence goes on from NZ_CP177249.1 coordinate 163,153, forward strand.
TTTCTTTTTATAGTTTTCCAATTTCGCATAATCCTCTAAACATAAATATATATTATTATCATCTTGAATAACAACAATTTTTTTACACTTGTTAGTAGGAATTAATTTAGCTATTTCTTCAACAATATAATCAATGTTTTCTAAATATTTGATATCTATACTTAATAAAGTTGCATTAATTTTTAAATGTTCAAATAAATAATTTTTATTTTGTGAAATTCTTTTAAATTTATTTTTATAAAAGTAAGTAATTTCTTTTCAATCTAAAGTTGCAATTAAAGTGGTTGATTCACTATTTTCTATTAATAAATTTAATGCTAAGCGTTTTTTATATTGATTTGCTAATTTTAAACTTAAATTAAATGATAACGAATTATTATAGTTAGCTTCTAAAGCATCTTTTAAAAGAATTACGCTATCCTTACTAAAAAAATTGTTAAAATTTTCTAAATTTTGTCAACTTCCATCTGCCATAGGGCTTCTAATTAGAAACTCAGGAAAAGTTAATGAAATCATTTTTATATTATTATTTATTCTTATTCTTTTATTGGCCATATCAATTTCGAAAATTACTTGTCCTGAACTTTCAATTTTTCGCTTTATAAAAGTCAAATATAGAAAATATGAAAATAAAGAAATAACAATAAGAAAATCAAGTAAATTTAAGACAATAAGAAAAATTTTATAACTGGCCATATATTACTCTTCTTCTCATTTCTTTATAGCTTTGTGTAATTTGTCTAGTTTACGTGTTTTCTTTTCATTTTCAAATTGCACTTCAATAATGTCACCATTCATTTCTATTATTTTTCCTCTACCATAATGATTATGCATAATGATATCACCTTTAATAAGATCAATGGTTTTATTAATGTCTCTTGCCATTGAAAAATTATTTGCTATTCTAATAGAATGAGGTTGTTTAATTCCTGCTTCTTCAAGAAATCTACTTTTAATATTGCTATTGTTTTTGTTAACTGCAAAAGAAAGAAAAAGTTTTTCTTTAGCTCTAGTCATTGCAACATATGCTAATCTTCTTTCTTCTTCTAAACTTTCCTTATCTTCTTTTATTGTTTTTGCCGTTATTATATTTTCATTCATGTCTGTTTGATCCGTTCTGGGTGAAACGGCAATTGCCCTTCTTAGCGGAAAAATATTTTCACTTAACCCCGCTATAAAAACATAATCAAATTCTAATCCTTTTGCATTGTGTACATTCATAAGAGAAACATAACTAGCTGCATCATCTTCTACATCACGATCAGTAATTAATGTTATTTCTTGCAAATATTCATCAATTGTTCCATGTGGATTTTTATTTTCTCAAGATTCAATAGCGTCAACTAAACTTAAAAAGTTTTCCATTCTACTTTCATATTCTTCTTCAGAATTTTTAATTTCTTCAAAATATTTAATCCTATTAATCATTAATTCTTTTAATGTTAGAAAGATTGAATTAGTTTGTAATGCCCTTCTAGCCCATATAATCTCGTTAATTAATGAGGCAATATTTTTTAAAGTTTCATTAGAAATTTTTAATTCTTTTTGAATTTCAACAAATTTTTCTTCTAAACATTTAAATAAATCTAAATTATTTTTCTTTGCAAAAGTCAACAATTTTTCAATTGTTACATCCCCTATTTTTCTAGATGGTTTATTGATAATTCTTAATAATGATATTTCACTACCATCATGAATTACTCTTAAATATGCTAGTGCATCTTTGACTTCTTCTCTTTGATAGAATTTTATTGAACCAAAAACTTTATAAATAGTATTTTCATTAATTAATGCTTCTTCAATCGCTCTTGAGTAACTATTAATTCTATACAATATAACAATATTCTTTAATTGAACTCGATTCCTTTTAAGTTCAGAAATTTTACTTGCTATTCATCTGGCTTCAGCATCGGAATTGAAACCACAGTAAAATTCAATTTCGTCACCGTCTTTATTATTTGTAAATAATTTTTTATCAATTCTAAAATTATTATGAGCAATTAAATTATTTGCAACTTGTAATATTCTTTTAGTTGAACGATAATTTTGTTCTAATTTAATGGTTACGGTATCTGGGTAATCTTTTTCAAAATTAATAATTATGTTTATATCAGCATTTCTTCATGAATAAATAGTTTGATCAGGGTCACCAACAATAGTTAAATTATTACTCTTGGCAAGAATTTTTACAATTTTATATTGTAACATGCTTGTATCTTGAAATTCGTCAACTAGTATATATTTATACATGTTTTCTCATTTGCTTTTTATGGCACTATATTCAGGGTCATAAAAAAGTTTATAAACAAATATTAGTAGATCATCAAAATCTAGAGTATGTGCTTTATCTAAGTGGTCTTGATAGTTTTTGTAAATTTTTGCCCTTATATCGTTAGCATAAATGGGATCACTTAACAAATCACTAGGTTTTAATAAATCATTCTTTTTGCTTTGAATAAATGAAAGAATTGATCCAAAAGTATATTCACTTTGATTAATTCCTAATTCAGAATAAACAATTTTTAAAATTTCTTTTTGGTCTAATTCATCCACTATTTGAAAATCATTTGGATAATCTAAATTATGAATCTCTTTACGCAAAATTTTTGCGCACATAGAGTGAAATGTACTAATAATAGGTTGAGTAAAATTTCCTCCCAGTAATACATCAACTCTTTGTCTCATTTCATTAGCAGCTTTATTTGAAAATGTTAAAGCTAAAATAGAAAGTGGATTGACATTTTTATTTTCTATTAAATAAGCAATTTTATATGTTAAAACACGAGTTTTTCCACTTCCCGCTCCAGCTATAATTCTCAAGGGTCCATCTGTGTAAATAACGGCACTTTTTTGTTGTTCATTTAATAAATCTAAATTTATCATTTCACTCTCCTATTGATTTTAATAAATAATAAAATATGCCTATTTAAGGCATACCCTATGCCATTTAAATTATAGTCTAAAAATAGTGTCAAGAAATCAAAAAGGCAAGTAAAGTATATTTTTAACATTTTTATTAAGTTATTTAATACTTTGTTCTATCATTTCCTTTTGTTTTTTAAAAATTAATAAAGAATAAAAACAATCTATTTTTTTAATTTTTTTATTTATTTTTAACAATAAATTTGAATTCTCCATGGTAATTTTAATTTTGTAAAAATGCTTGTAATTTTTTAATAAATAATATATTTGAGTTATTAATAATGAAAATAAAATAAGGTCAACTATTAAATTGATAACTAAAATTAAATAGAAAAAAATAACTTTATTTTTTACATCTTTTAAAAAAATTTTATTCTTATATAACTGAATAATTACAATATTAGAAATAATTGTAATAAGTAAAATAATAAATAAAAATAATCATTTGAAAATAATATTAATTATGTACAAATTTTTAATGTTTTGATTTTTGTTTTTTATCTTTAATTCCTATTTAATTTTCAATTTTAATGTTTGGCAATGTTCTTTTAATTGGTTTTATTTTTATATTTACCTTTTCTTCTTGTTCAATTTCTTCGTATTTGTTTATTCAAACAGTATAAGAGGCAGAAAATTTATCATTTAAACCAATTCTATTTTCTTTTGCATTAGTAATAATTAAAAAGGCTTGTAAAAAAACAGATAATGAACTTAAAACCGTTGGAATTGTTAAAAATATTTTTTGTACTTTATTTAAATTTTTATTTATATTGGCTGCTTCAATAAAAGTTTTAGGACTTATAAAGATAATAAATGATAAGAATACAATTATTCATAAAAAACTAAATAGTCTTTGCCTATCAAAAATAACTTTTGAAAATTTATCTTTTTCATTTTTCTTAATAATTTTTATTTTGCATATTCTCATACCAATTGTTTTTCCGTTTCAAATAATAGGCAAAACAATAAAGAAAAAAATCAAATATAAAATTAACAAAAATAATCAAACATAATAGTTTGCTTCGTGAAAATATTGACCTGTTTTATAATTGAAAACAGCGAATGATGTGGCAACTAAAAATATTATAAAAAGAATAGCATCTATTATAGTGGCTAATAATCTAATTCAAAAATTTGCTTTTTTATTAATTTTTATCATATTAATTCTTTAAAAAGATAAGATCATGTACTAATGTCGTTAATATCGAATTTTCATTTAATATTAAATTTATCAAAATATAAATTAATTATTTTGTCATCTAAAGTTTTATTCATATTTTTTATAAAGTTGAGAAGATTTTTTTTCATTAATTTTATTGATCGATCTTCACTAGTATTTTTTTTGCTTTTTATTGAACCTAAATAACCTGCTAAAAAATATTCTAAATTTAATTTTTTAGCAAATAAAAGCTCATTTATAGAATCGGTTTTTAATGATTTGGCAAATGAAATTATATTATCTCAATCATTGATTAAATTTTTTGGGTTAAGTACAATTAGTTCCTCATTTCAATCTTCTATTCATGTCTCTGAGAAGTAAGCAAAAGTATTAGATAATAAAATAGATTTAAATTTTGTTTCAACTGAGTATTGCAAATTGTTGTTTTTAAATTTTAAGATAGGTTTATAGATGGATTTTAGTATTTCTGTTTTAGTAATAAAGTTAAAAGAATATGGAGAAATAAAGGCAACAGGATTTTTGTTTGAATTTAAGTTGATAACTTTATTTTCGATAAATTTATCTTTCAAACAACTGTGCTTTGTCAAACCTCTACAGTAACCAGTCATTTCAATAAAGTCTGGTGAAAATTCTTTTTCTAAAAAAGCATTTATACGTAGAGTAAATTCGCTTTTTAAATGAATGTAAGAATAGAAAATATATGAATACTCTGTTTTAATAAATTCCAATGCTTGTTTAATTACTAAATTAATGTTTTGATGGCTATTATTTATTATTATTTGAATTCTATTTTTAAAAAATTTCTTAACTTTAGCAATAGATTCATAGTCTTCTTCGCTTGGTCTATCAATTGTCAAAACTATATTAAAATTTTGATCTTTTTGTTTTATTATGTTGTGAAAAATCGCATCAATAGATTTGCTTGGTTTATAAATTGGTACAATAAAAGTTAAATATGTTTTTTTCATTTTCACCTACATTTTAATTATTCCTGCTACACGAGGAAATGGAATAACATCTCTTATATTTTGAATTCCAGTAACATACATTATCAATCTTTCAAAGCCAATTCCAAAACCACTAGATGGTGCATAGCCATATTTTCTTAAATCTAAGTATCATTGTAAGGGTTCAATAGAAATTTTTAATTCTTTCATTCTATTGATTAAATATTCATATCTCGATTCTCTTTGACTACCACCAATTAATTCACCTATGCCAGGCACTAATAAATCAAAAGCAGCAACAGTTTTATTGTCATTGTTTTGGTACATATAAAATGCTTTGATTTCTTTTGGATAATTAATAACAGCAACAGGACCATTAACAATTTTATCAGCTAAATATTTTTCATGTTCACTTGCCAAATCAATACCAAAATGAATATCTTTTTCATCAAATTGTTCTTTTACTTTATTTAATTCTTTTATTACTTCTTGATATTCCATTATTGTTAATTTCGTTTTAATAAATTTGTTTAAAACGGGAAGGAGTTTACCATCTTGTAAACTATCTAAATACTTCATTTCTGAATGGCATTTTTTAAGAGTATTACTAATAACCTTTTTTAACAAATCATCAGCTAATGAAATAATCTTTTTAAGATCATAAAAAGCAACTTCTGGCTCAATCATTCAAAATTCTGCTAAGTGGCGAGAAGTATGGGAATTTTCTGCTCTAAATGTTGGGGCAAAAGTATAAACTTTTTTAAAACCCTGAGCATAAGCTTCAGCATGCAATTGACCTGTAACACCTAAAAATGCTTTTTGTTTGAAAAAAAAGTCTTTATTTTCATCATCCACTACTAAAGTTTCTCCTGCGCCTTCACCATCATTTGAAGTAATGATAGGACTAGCCACATTAATGAAATCATGTTCTTGAAAATATTTATGAACTTCAAATAAAAGTGAATTTCTTATAATCATTATGGCTCTAAATAAATTTGTTCTATGTCTAAAATGAGGAATTTCTCTTAAAAAATCCAATGTTGTTTCTTTTTTTTGTATTGGAAAACCATCATCGGTTTTATTGATTAAGGTTATATCATTAGCCACCATTTCTAATGGTTGTTTTGCATTGGGTGTCAGAAATAAATTTCCTACTACCTTTATTGAATTTCCTAACATTAATGAATCAATTTTAAATTTTTTAATATTCTCGTTTTTGATAACAACTTGTAGATTATCAATTGTGCTTCCGTCATTTATTGTTAAAAATCTTATTTTTTCATTTCCTCTATTTGTTAGAATCCATCCTTCACAAGTATAAGTCATGTTTTCTGTAATTTTTTCTAAATTATCATGAAGATATTTTATTGTCATAAGTGTTACTCCTTTGAACTTTACTCACTAATTACTCACTAATTGATTACTAAAATTATATATTAATTTTTTCATAAAAAAATGCACATAAATTGTGCAATTTCTTTATTTAATAATTGTTTTATTATGCATATAAGGAACTAAAACTTTAGGCACAGTAATAGACCCATCGGGATTTTGATAATTTTCTAAAATAGCTGCCATAACTCTATCGATTGCTAAACCAGATCCATTGATTGTATAAGCATATTTTGTTTTTCCATCACTAGTTTTATATCTAATTTTTGCCCTTCTTGCTTGAAAGTCTTTACAAATTGAAATAGAACTAGTTTCACGATATCTTTGTTCACTTGGAATTCATAATTCAAGATCGATTGTTTTTGCTGAACTAAATCCAGTATCTCCTGTACATAAAAGCATTTCACGATAAGGAATTTCTAACATTTCAAGAATATTTTTGGCATCATTAACTGTTTTTTGTCATTCAATAAGCCCGTCTTCTTCTTTAACAATTTTTACTAATTCAACCTTATGAAATTCATGTTGTCTAATAATTCCTCTAGTATCTTTACCTCCGCTGCCAGCTTCTGAACGAAAACATTTAGTATAAGAAACATATTTAATAGGATGTTCTAACGAAAGTATTTCATCATAATGATAGTTGGTTAATGGCACTTCAGCAGTTGGAATTAATCAAAGATCATTGTTTTCAATTTTAAATAAATCTTCTTGAAACTTAGGCAATTGTCCTGTACCATAAAGCATTTTGCTATTAACTAAATGAGGAGGCATAATTTCTTTATAACCGTTTTTAATATGAGTATCTAACATAAAATTTGCTAGTGCTCTTACTAACATAGCACCATCATTCTTATATAAAACAAATCTTGTTCTAGCTAATTTAACTGCTCTAGTGAAATCAATAATATCTAATTTTGTAGCAATATCATAATGAGGTTCAACATTTTTAACAAGGCCTCTTCCTAAATTTGGGTGTACTGCAATTTCTTTATTATCTAAATCATCGCTGCCAATTGGAACATCATCATATAATAAGTTAGGAATTTTTAATAAAATTTCATCAACTTTTTTTACAATTTCATTAGCTTCATTATCTACTTTATCAATTTCTTTTTTAATTAAATTAACTTCACTAATTAGTTTATCGGTATTCTCTTTGTTTCTAATTTTGATTCCTATATTTTCACTTAGTTCATTTCTTTTGGCTTGAAGAGTTTCTAATTTATGAATTAATTTTCCTCTTTGTTCACCGTATTTTACAATTTCATCTATTTTTGTCAAATCAAAATTTCTTGTTGACAATTTTTTAATTACTTCTTTTTTATTATTTAAAATGTACCTTAAATCTAACATATTTACCTCTTAAATTTGTCTTAGTAATTATAGTATAAATTTTTAATAAAATGTTAGCATTTGAATTAAGTATGTTCTAGTTTTTATTTTATAAAACTAAGTTAATTAACTAATTTGTTAAAATTATAATAATATGTCTGAATTAATTAAAGTTAGTGGTATTTTTAAAAAAATTTTGTGAGAAAAAAATGCTTCCAATTATCGAATAACCTCTTTTAAAATAATTTCACAATACAACCAAAAATCTATTATTAAAACTAATAATTTTGGAAATATTTCAATAATTTCTGAAAATGTTAACTTTGATTTAGATAAATATTATGACATTACTATTGAACAAGTAACTAATTCAAAATATCCTAATACTTATAACCTAATTGACATAAAAGAAAGTGAATATTGAAAATTAAACTATATTGTTAAATTTTTGCAAAGTAAACATTTTCCAGGTATTGGCGAAGTCAAAGGTAGAAACATTGTTGAGAAATATGGATTTGACACATTAAATGTAATTGCGACTAGTGAAAAAATAAAGGCCAATGACTTAGGTATTTCAGAAGAATCATTTAACACTGCTAGAAAATATTTAAAAGAAAATCCTCAAGTAGTTGAAGATCAAATATTTTTTTTAAAGTTAAATTTATCGCCAAGTTTTTATGAAAAGGTTACTAAAAAATTTCTTTATCTTGCTGATTTTTTAACTAAATATGGAAATAATTTTTATGATTATTATTTTGATGAAATAGGAATTTCAGTTTCTGATTTAGATAAATTAACTAAACATTTTTTTCCTAATGGCCATGAATTTACAGAATCTATGCATTTATATCAAACATTAGAAGAATATTTTTTTAATATGGGACACACCAAAACCTCTATTAATGATTTTTATAATTATTATTTTAAAAATTATGAAAAAATAAATTCAGCTAAATTTAAAGAGGTTTTAAAAATTCTTATTCAAAGTAATAGAGTTTTACTTTTTGATAATAAATCCTTTATTACTACTTTTAAATTAAGAGAAATGGAAGAATATGTTATTACTAGACTTAAAAAAATAAATGAAACTCCTAATTTTTTAAAATTTAAAGAAGTCAATAAAACAAAATTTCATTCATTACAAAATAAAGCAATTAATTTAGCTCTTAATGAGAATTTAGTTTTGATTACGGGTAGTCCAGGAACTGGTAAAACTTTAATTACCAATGAAATTATTTGACAATTATTAAATCAATTAGATGAAGAAGAAATAGCTATTGTTACTCCAACAGGTAGAGCAACTATTAATATTAATAAGAGTTCACAAAAAAAGGCCGTTACTATTCATAGTTTTTTACAATGAAATTTAGAAGAAAATCGCTTTGAAATAAATGAAAATTGACCAATACACATTTCTTGTCTAATCATTGATGAATTTTCAATGGTTAGCTTAGATCTTATGTATGCTCTTTTAAAAGGAATTAGCAAAAAAACACTTAACAAAATAATTTTAGTGGGAGATAAAAATCAACTACCTGCTATTGGGCATGGTTATTTGATTCATGATTTTATTGAATGCAACATTTTTAAAGTAATAGAATTAACTAAAATTTACCGCCAAAGTGACAACTATGAAATTATTGAAGATGCAGTTTCTATTAATAAAAGCGAACTTCCTGCTTTTAATGGAAAAAATTCTCAATTTAGAATTACAAAAAAAGAAACTTTATCTAAAGAATTGATTAATGAAATTGAAAATTTATTGAAAAAAGGTTTTACAAAAAAAGATATTGCAATATTAAGTCCAATTTATAATTATCAAACTGGTATTGATAAACTAAATGAAGATTTAACAACCTTTTGGCATAAAAAATATCCAAAAGAGGTAGCCAAAATTGGTAAAAAAAATTATATGCTAGATGATAAAGTCCTTAACACGGTAAATGATCCTGCAAAAAAAGTTTTTAATGGTGAAATTGGTTATATTTCTCATTTTTCTTATGATAAAAATGATTCACTTAATCATGTGACGGTAGATTTTGAAGATGATGAAAAAAGTGTTACTTACACTAAATCAGATTTTTTACAAAAAACTATTCCTGCTTATTGTACAAGCGTTCACAAATATCAAGGTAGTGAATGCCCAATTGTTTTAACAGTTTTATTTAGTGAAGCAAAAAAATTATTGAGCAAAAAATTAATTTATACAGCAATTACAAGAGCAAAGAAAATGAGTATAATATTTGGTGAAGAAGAAGCTTTAATCAAAGGAATAAATAATGATGAAGATTCTAAAAGAAAAACCTGCATAAAGGAATTGTGAGAAACTATAGAAAAGAGATAAAATGAAATTAATAGTGGGACTAGGCAATCCAGGATCAGAATACGAAAAAACTCGACATAATATAGGTTTTTTAGTAGTGGATAAGATAGCAAGTGATTTAAATGTTTCTTTAACTGAAACAAAATTTAATGGAATTTTTTACAAAAGCCGCGATTTTATTATTGCTAAACCTTTAACTTATATGAATAAAAGTGGAGAATTTGTCACTGCAATTTCATCATATTACAACATTAATAAAGATGACATCATTGTAATTTATGATGATATGGATTTAGAATTTGGAAAAATTTCTATTAAACAAAAAGGATCTTCTGGAGGCCATAATGGTATGAGAGATATTATTGAAAAATTAGGAACAGAAGAAATTAAACGCCTAAAAATGGGTATAGGAAGAGATGGCAATGCTATAAATTATGTTTTAGGAAAATTTTCTATCGCTGATTTTGAATTAATCCAAAAATCAATAAAAATTGCCGCTGAAGCAATTGTTTCATTTATATATAATGACATAAGATTTGTAATGAATAAATATAATGGAAACTTATAATATTCTTGAAAAAATATTTTTGGATAATGATATTGATATTAATCAAAAAATATTGTTGGGAGTTAGCGGCGGTCCTGATTCAATGTTTTTACTTTCTTTACTTAAAAATAAAAACGTTTTTGTAGCGCATGTAAATTACAACAAACGAGAAGATAGTAAAAATGATGAAAATATCGTAAGAGATTTTTGTTTAAAGAATAATATTCCTTTTGAAATATTAAGCTTAAATAATCATAAAGAACATGCCAAAGGAAACTTTCAAGCAATAGCACGTGAGGAAAGATATTTATTTTACAAAGAAATATATGAAAAATATGATTGTTCTTTGCTTTTATTAGCTCATCATAAAGATGATTTTTTAGAAACTGCTATTATGCAAGATAACTCTAAAAGATTGTTAAGTCATTGTGGCATTCCAATAAAAAATTTAATATACAATATGAAAATTTTTCGGCCTTTTTTATATTGATTATGAAAAGATGAAATTTTAGAAAAATGTAAAAGTATAAATCTTAAATTTGCTCTTGACTATACTAATAATTTAGAAATCTATACAAGAAATAAAATAAGAAATAATTTAAAAAAAATATCTTTAAACGATAAAGAAAAATTATTTCAAAAATATTTGAACAAAGAGAAACAATTAATTATAAAAAATAAATTAGTTGTTTCACAATATAATAATTGAAAAAATTCAAAATTTGATTGTGACAAATTAATAAAAAATGAATATTTAGAAAATGTTATTTTTTTAATGATTCATGAGCATTTTGAAAACGCAAAATTAGGTAGTGGCAAGATAAAGAACATCATTGATTTTCTTTTTTCATCAAATAGAACTAGTGTTTATAAAATTGATAATAAAAACAAATTATTTAAAAAACAAAACAAATTAATTTTTTAAGCATAAATTTTTGCTTGTACGTAACCTAAAATATAGTTTATAATATATTAATTTAATAAGGAGGTAAAATGGATAACGAAAATAGAAATCCTAAAAAGAAAAAATTATCTATTGGCGGATGAATTGCAATTATAGTTTCCATTCTTGTATTAATAGGAGTGGGAATATTGCTTTATCACTTTTTATCTAGACCCAGTGAAGGTAATGTCAAAGATTTAACTTTTTTACAAAGAGTTCTTCAACAAGCGGGTCAAAGTAAAGATGATAATACTTACATAAAAGAATTTATAGATGATCCTTTTTCTAATGCATGAAGAATAACTTTGGTTTCCCCTAAAAAAATATGAGATGCATTAAATGGTATAAGCGGTTCTACTAACGAAAATATTGTTACTAATAGTTTTACTGTTTATGCAACATCAACAATGAAAAGCCAAATTTATTCAGAAATTTCTGAAACCGGTGCAGGTAATTTGATGGAAGGATTAAACAACTATTTAATAGGAAAAAATAGTAAAGGTCAAATAGTTAGTGGTGTTTATAGCTCTATTTCTGTTCCGAGAACTAGTGCATGAAGTACAATTGCTAGTTATATACCTTCTATTTTAATAATAGGTATTATGTTATTATCATTAGTATTTTTCTTTAGACAATATCGTAATCAAGGCGGTTTATTAAATAATAAATCTGTTGCTCAAAGAATTTATACCGACAAAAAATTTTCTGATATTGCAGGAAATGAGGAAGTAAAGGAAGAAGTTTGAGAATTAGTGGATTATTTAAAAAATCCTAAAAAATACTCTAGTGCTGGAGCAAGAATACCAAAAGGAATTTTGTTAGGTGGACCTCCAGGAACTGGTAAAACTTTAATTGCTAAAGCAACAGCTGGGGAAGCTAATGTTCCTTTTTACTTTATTTCTGCTTCTAATTTTGTAGAAATGTTTGTTGGGCTAGGAGCTAAAAGAGTTCGTGACATGTTTGAAGAAGCTCGACAAAATGCACCAGCTATTATCTTTATAGATGAACTTGATGCAGTTGGACGTTCTAGAGGAGCTGGTATTGGTGGTGGCAATGATGAAAGAGAGCAAACACTTAATCAATTATTAGTTGAAATGGACGGTATTAAAGAAAATAGTGGTATTTTAATAATGGCTGCAACTAATAGAACGGATGTATTAGACCCCGCTTTATTAAGACCTGGTCGTTTTGATAGAACTATTACTGTTTCATTACCAGATATTAAAGAACGTGAAGCAATTTTAAAATTGCATGCTAAAGGAAAAAGAATTTCTAGCGATATTAGTTTTGCTCAATTAGCAAGAAGAACACCTGGTTTTTCAGGGGCTCAATTAGAAAATGTGATTAATGAAGCTTCCTTACTTTCAGTTAGAGAAAGATCAAATGTTATTACTTTAGCACAATTAGATGAGGCTATTGATAGAGTAATTGCTGGACCTGCTAAAAAATCAAGAACAATTTCTGAAAAAGAAAATATTGCTGTAGCTTATCATGAAGCAGGACATGCAGTGGTAGGAATAAAATTAAAAGGTGGAAATAAAGTTCAAAAAATAACTATTATTCCTCGTGGGCATGCAGGTGGTTACAATTTAATGATGCCAGAAGAAGAGAAATACAATCACTCTAAAACAGAACTTATTGCTATGATTACTTCATTTATGGGTGGTCGTGTAGCTGAAGCAATTATATATGGCAAGGATAATGTTTCAACTGGTGCAAGTGATGATATTTCTAAAGCAACTAGAATTGCAAGAAAAATGGTAACAGAATGAGGACTTTCTGATTTGGGTCCAATTCAATATGAACAAGATAGCGATAATCCTTTCCTTGGAAGAGACTATATGAAAAACATTTCATTCTCAAATCAAATTGGACAAGAAATTGATAATGAAGTTAGAAAAATAATGTTAGCAGCAGAAAAGAACGCATACAAAATAATTTCTGAAAATCGTGAATTATTAGAATTAATAAAAGATGCTTTAATTATTAATGAAACAATTGTTGCTGAGGAAATTGAATATATAGAAAAAAATATGAAATTACCTCCTGAAATGAAAGAAACAAAAGAAAAACTTCATGAAGAATATTCTAAAGAAGATTTTGATACTTTGTTTAATGAAGTCTCTGGTAAAAAAGATCTTACTAAAGATAACTATAATGATTCAAATGATGAAAAAGACAAAAAATCAGATAAAGATAAAAACACAAATTAGTTAATAAAGAGTAGTCACTTTTGGTGACTATTTTTTAGTATAATTTTAGTGAAATAATTTTGTTAAATAAAGAGAGAATTAATATAAATGAAAAAATCTATTAAATTATGAAGCATTGTTGCTTTTTCAATTTTACCTATTGCTGCTGTTTCAATATCATGCAATTGATTTAGCAAAAAAACAAAAAAATATAATGAACAATTTAATGCAGTTAACTCAATTACCGAAGATGAAATTGCAAAATCTAAAAATATAATTGATGTAGTAAATAAAGCTGACATAAATTTGTTTTATACTACTTATGGCGTTCAAACATTTTACAATATGGTTAGACTTGCTATGTTAGCAAAAACCGAAGTTCATTTTGTTAAAAATTCAGCGTTGCCATTTCAAAACAAAATGGATGAAGAATATTTTTTAAATTTTTTAACTAATGAAAAAAAATATGAAATTTCACCAGAAAAACAAAAGCAAATTGACAATATTAAAGAACAACTTGATAAATTAAATAATCAAAAAGATCAAAGTGAAGAAATAAAAACCAAGATTAATGTTTTAACAAAACAATATAATCAATTACTTAATCCATATAGTAATAGTTCAATTATTAAAACTAGCAAATTTGGTGACATGGATGAAAGAGTTTATGACGCTTTTGAAAAAATTATAAAAAATAACTTAGATAAAAAAATTAATTTGTGAGTAAATTCAGATCACTTTTCAAATCACCCTAGTTTTTTAAATTTATTAGGATATAAGAATGTTTTTATTCATGGATTAGAAGATGCCGAGTTCATGAATAGTTATTATTTTGAAGACTATAAAAAGGAATTTTTAAAAAACTATAATAAGGATACTAAAAAAATTAATATATCACCAAACAGTTATTCTAAGACTAATCAATATATAGTTTCAACTCAATTTGAAAAAGTAGCTCTATGATGAACCGATGAAGAATATATACCCAAATGATATGAAATGGGAGCTAAAAGAGTCTATTTGTACGATAATGAAACAAGAACAAAGAATGTTATTAAAAATGCTATTTTCTCTGAAAAAAACAAAAACAATCAACGATTAACAAATTTCTGACCAAAAATTATTGGTATGGATTGAAAAACAGAGAGAGACATAGTAAACAAAGTTCAAAAAAATGGTAAACCCTCTTTATTTTTTTTAGGTGATACTAGAATTAAATTAGAAAAAGAAATGTTGGGTTACATTGTTAATACATATCAAGATAAATATAATATTTATTATAAAGGCCATCCAGGATATAATGAGAATGAATCTTGAATAAGAAATACTATAAATGAACACAAAAATATTTATTATACAGATCCTATTACTAATGAAAAAAAAGTAACAAAATTAAAAGATAATAATTCATTAACTGTATTAGAAAGCCAAATATCTTCTGAAGAATTAACTACATATCATGCTACCCAAGAAGATGGTTTAAGATTTGATAAATTTGCTTCTTCAGGCTTTTATTCTAATTCTTTGTTTGGTATAGAAAATGGTTATAATACCATTGATGATTTTATATTTACTCATTATGAGGACAATAAAAACAAAATAAATGAATGATGTATTGAAGATAAAAACTTCAACTATATAATTGATTATTGAGAAACTAAATTGATGAGAAAATTTCAAGACAATATAACAATTAAAATAAAAGAACAATCTAAAAATAAGCAAGAATTTGATATAAATGATTTTGATATAACAGTCTTAAATAAAAATTTAGATGAAGCATTAAAATTTAGAAGTTATTCTTTAATATCCTTAGATTATGATAAAGATACTAATTCATTAAAATTTAAAATTAAAGGAAAATATAATAGTATTCAAGAATTTAGTAAGAAGATTATATAAGAAATAGAATTAGTTTAATAAAGAAGAAAGTTAATTTATGTGTAAAAGAGTAAGTAAAAAAAATTGCAAATTTGTTAGAGAAAGAGCAGAAAAAATAATACAAGATGTTAGAAAAGAGCTAGTAAACAAATATAAATTTGCCCATAGAAGAGTAGGTTCCGGAAATTGAGGAACAATGGTTTATAATCTTGATAAAAAAGAATATGATTTGGATTATCAACTAGTTTTAACAAAAAAATCAAAATTATATGATAAAGAAAAGCAAAAGTTCCCAGATCCTACAATAATAAAAAATGATTTTTATGATGCTTTTAAGAAGGTGTCTTTAGAATTTGAAAAAATTGAAAATTCTACGACAGCAATAACTTTAAAAAATACAAAAGATAAAACATTTCATATTGATTTTGAATTATAAAAGATTTTAATAATGATAGAGAAATAATACGCAGAAATAATACGAAAGAAAATCCCACCACAAATAATTTTACTTGGAATACATTACCTACTCGTTCTTTAGAAGCATATAAATATTTCAAAGAATTACCCACAAGTGAAAAACGAGAAATTATAGATTTAGTAATAAGAAGAAAATGTCAAGAAAAAGTCAAAAAAGAAAACGATAATTCTAAAATTTCATCTTGCGCAGTATTTATAAAAACTATTAATGAACATAAATGTAAAAATGAACAACATTTTAGACCGAAATAGTCATAAAGATGAAATTCAAGAATTTATTGAACTTAAAGGTGAATCTAAATTAAATGAATTTGTCGAAATTTTAAAAACTAATAATGAACTATGCTCTTGAAAATATGTTTTGGATTTATATAGATATGATAAAAGATTACTGATAAATATATTTAAATATTTATCTTTTTTTGAAGAATTTCTAATTTCGCAATTAAAATTAGAAAATTATAAAAAATGTAAAATGAGTATGAAATCAATAATGGAAGAAATTATTAATAACAAAACAATTATCGAATATAATGATTTTGATAACATCTTTTTTAAAAATAATTACGAAGCACTAAACAAATTAAGAAATAATGTATGTCACAACAAAATTATTATTAATGTGACATATAAAAATCAAAATATAAATAAAATTTTAGAAATTTTTAAAAATATATTGCCACAAAATTATAGAAAAGGATTTGTATCAGATATTAATAAGTGCAAAAAAGGGCTAAACTTGCCAGATTCACTAGTAGTAAAAATAATTTAATTACAATGAATACGAAGCTTTGTCTTCTCAAATTTATGTTACTACAAATGGAAATAACCCAACAGTTTTTGCCCCATTGATATGAGAATTGCTAGATAAATTTGATGCTTTTAATTATGTAGATGAAACGAAACCAAATGCTAAAATGGAGAATTTGTCAGAATGATTATTTGAAATTGAAAGATTTGTTATTTTTTGAAAAATGATACAATTTCGCGGTCAATCAATGAGCCAATCGGCATGAAAGTTGGCTCAAAAAGTAAAAAAAGGTGAAATAAATAGCCCTATAAATTTAAGAAAATCATTAAAAGAATTACTACCAGATTTATTTAACTTAAAAACTATCGATCAAATAAATAATAACTTAAGGGAAGAATTTAAAGTTAAATTTGCTAATAAAGACCAAAAAGTATCTCCACATAAAGAAATAAAAAGACTACTTTTAATAAGAATAAATTTTTATTTACAAAACATAAAAAATGACAAACATAGTTTAATAATAAACAAAAAACAACATGGACTTAAATAAACAAGCACCTAATTTTCATTTAGATCAAACATATGAACATTATTTGGCAAAAAAAGCTAACGAATTAAGAGACGATTATTTAATAATATGATAGGGAATGGATTATTATTAAATCAATCATCAAATAGTAGCGCTGGAAATAAAAAAACCAAAGAAAAAGCAAAAACAATGCCCTCTAAAACATCGTCTTATTTAAAATTATGCAAAGGTGAAACTAACTTATTATCAGCAATAGATGTTGATAAAGATTTATTATTTGATAGAATTGCGCAAAGAAGTGACGAAATAATAAATATGCTTATGGATATGTATAAATACGAATAGATATAGTAATTATTATTAAGTTTTTTTTACTTTAAGCCCCTTTTTAAATTATTTAATTTTTCAAGAAATTTTTCTTTTGTACAAATTGTTGTTTTTTCAGATCCATATTCTCTTACGGCTAGCATTTTATTTTCTAATTCTTGCTTTCCAATAACAACTATATATTTAGTTTTTTGGAGTTGTGCCTCTCTTATTTTTTTATTTATTCTTTCATTTCTTATATCTAGATTTACATTAATGTCTAAATCTAAAAATTCATCATATAAGGTTTTACAATAATCGTTTAATTCATCGGAAATTGGGATAATAGTTACTTGTCTTGGACTTAATCAATAAGGTAAAACACCTTTGGTTTGTTCTAATAAAATGGCAATAAATCTTTCATATGTACCTATTAAACCTCTATGAATTAAAACTGGAGTTTGAATAGATTCATTTTCATCAACATATTTCATTTCAAATCTTGAAGGAAGAAGGAAATCCAATTGTAAAGTTGACATTGTAATGATTTTATTTAAAACTGTTTTCACTTGAAAATCTACTTTAGGACCATAAAAAGCAGCTTCACCAATAAATTCTTTATATTCAACATTTAATTCTTTTAAAACATCACGTAAATCATTTTCAGCTTTGTTTCACATATTATCATCATTAAAAAATTTTTCAGTATCTTTAGGGTCTCTTAAAGATAAAGAAATATGATCAATTTCAATATTAAAATCTTTTAAAGCTTTTAGAATCATTGTATAAAGATGTCTAAATTCTGATTTAATTTGATCTTTTCTAACAAAAACATGTCCTTCAGTTAAATCCATTCCTCTTACTCTTTCAAGTCCACTTAAAGCACCTGATTTTTCATAACGATATAATCTTGATTGCTCTGAATATCTAACTGGCAAATCTCTATATGAATGACGTGTAGCATTGTATAAAATGATATGATGAGGACAAGTCATTGGTCTTGCTATCAAAAGTTCATTATCCATTTCAATAGGTTTAAACATAGTGTCTTGATAATGGTTTCAATGTCCACTTATTTCATATAATTTTTTTTCACCAAAATGTGGAGTTAACACTTCAGTAAAACCAAATTTTTTATCTAATTTTAGAACATAATCACGAATGGCATTATGAATTTTCATACCATCTTCTAATCAAATAGGAAAACCTTGACCTGCTAAAGGATTTAAAGTAAAAATTCCTAATTCCTTACCAATTTTTCGGTGGTCTCTTTCTTTTCTTTCTTCTAAGATATTTAAATATTTTTCTAATTCATCCTTTGTTTCTCAACAAGTACCATAAATTCGAGTTAACATAGTATTCTTAGAATCGCCTCTTCAATAGGCACCGGCTAAAGATAATAATTTAAAATATTTAATTTCTTTAGAATTTTCAATGTGATTACCAGCACATAAATCTGTAAAAAGTACTTCCTTTGTTTTTGGATGAATAAATGAATAAAAAGTAATATTTTTTCCTTCTTTTTTGAATTGATCATATAATTCTTTTTTATATGGTTGATTATCAAATGAATAATTTTTTTCAGGAACAGATTTCATTTCATAACCTTGTTCCGCAAGCTTTTTCATTAATTTTTCAATTTTTAATAAATCCGCTTCTACAAGAGGTTTTTCAAATTCAAAGTCATAATAAAAACCTTCTTCAATCGAAGGACCAATTGCTAATTTTGTATTTGGATATAATTTTAAAATAGTAGCTGCTAAAAGATGACTAGCTGAATGATTTAATTTACTATTTGCTTTCATTATTAAGCCCGATGCCTTTCATTAATTTTGTTAGATTTTGGTTTGCAATAATTCTTGCTTTTTGAGCACCCATTTTGCTTTCTTGATCAACTTGGTTGATTGTAATTTTATATTTTGCTTGTATGTCAATTAAAAAGTTCTTTACTAAAATAGCAACTTCTTCTTTTAATTCTCCATAATTTTTATTTTTAAAATAACTTTCAGTTTTTAAGATATCTTCATTTTTTAGAACACTATGTATAGTTAATAAATTTTTGATTCCTGGTTTTTCATCTGATAAATATATTTTTCCTTCTGAATCTGTGACCGCTTTTATTATTTTTTTATAAGCTTCATTAGGATCATCTAACAAGTATATTGAAGATTTGGGGTTAATGTCGGATTTAGACATTTTTTTTGTCGGTTCAGTAAGAGACATGATTTTAGCCCCAACCTTAGGAATAAAAGGTTCTGGAGTTTTAAAATCAGTTTTATATTTATTATTTAATCTTTGAACAATATTTCTTGTTAGTTCAACATGTTGTTTTTGGTCAATTCCAACAGGAATAATATCAGCATTATATAAAAGAATATCGCCCACCATTAGTGTTGGATACATAAGCAATCCTGTAGGAATAGTTTCCATTCCATTTGAACTTCTAACTTTTTGTGATTTATCCTTGAATTGAGTCATTCTTGAAAGTTCTCCAATTGTAGTTTGTGTTAAAATAAGTCAATTCATTAAACCATGTTCCATTACATCGGATTGAAAAAAAAGAGTAGTTTTTGTTGTATCAACACCACAAGCCATAAGTAGAGCATAAATATTTTTACGATTTTCTTCTAAAACTTTAGGTTCTATTGGCAAAGTTAGAGCATGTAAATCTGCAATAAAAACATACGTATTATATTCATTTTGCAAAGCAACAATATTTTTTATAGCTCCAATATAATTAGCTAAAGTGACTTTTCCAGTAGAAGTGATTCCACTTAAAAGTGTCTTTTTATTATTTAACATTATTTAGCTCCTCGATAATTACCTTTAATATTTTAATACATTGTAATAATTAATTTAATTATAATATTATATATTAATAATAGTGTTTCAATAAGGTGTGACAATGACGTTAAAACAAAGAGTGAAATATATTTTTTTAATTCTATTTACTTTTGGATTTATTTTTTTATATTGAAGAAAATATCAACAAAAACATCCAAAAAATTACTTGAGTATAGAAAAAAAATTGAGTTTTGAATATGATGAATTAATTAAAAATTTAGGAAGTATTGAAAATATAAAAAATGTTTTTTCTACTCAAAAAGTTATTAAAATAGGTTTTTTAGACCGTAGTAAAGTGAATGTTGAAAATATAAAAAAAATGCCAGGGATTTCTGGAATAACTTTTCAGAGTAAAAGCATTTCATTAGTTATTGGTAATAGTGCAAAATATTTAGAAGAATTAATTTTAAAGGAATTATAAAATGACTGAAAATAGTAATCCAAAATATCAAACTTTAATGGCTAACCTTTTAAATATTGACACTTTTGATACTTCTCTTTATTGTTATATTGATAATGAGAAATTTTTTGACATTTTTAAAAGTTTTGGTGAAGAGACTTTTGATGAAATATATAACAATTTTAATATTAATACCATTTTGACTGAATCAGGTAATAAAGAAATTATTAAAAAAATAGAACATGTAAATAGTAAAACAGAAATCATTAGCACTTATAAAGAATTTAATAAAAGAATGGATGATAATGTTTTTAAACTATTAAACACTGATTTAAATAAGGCAAAAAAAATTCTTATTAATACATTAGAAGTAGAATTTCAAAAATCAATAATTAAGTGAAAGAAAATTTTAAATAAAGCACAAAACATTAATATTGAAACCAACATTTGGCCTTTACATATTGGATTTTTCTTTTTATCAGTAAAAACAGACAAAAAAACAATTTATGCGCCTTTATTTTTTAAAGAAGTAAATTTAGAAATTAAAGATTCTCTTGTTTATTTATCTTCTTCTTCAGATATAAGAGTTAATAGTAAATTGGTTACATTCCTTAGTCAAGAAGGATTTTCATTTAATATAAATAACTTTGATTTTGCTAATTTACCTATAAAAACAGTTTATGAATATTTTAAGAATAATTGAAATTTAATGTATGAAATGCCAGAAGACATTAAAGAAAAAATTCCTAATTTAACTCAAGACAATATTTCAAATCAAACTATTATTTTTCACCCTGGGATGGTGATTGGTTTTTATAATGTTTCCTCAGGTTACTTATGAAATCAAATGAAGAAAATAATTGAAAATAATGAATTTGAAGAAATTTTAAATCCGGACTTCAATAAAAATGCATATCGAGAAAAAATTGATCATGTTATATTTGATAATAAATTTCAATTATTTAAAATTCAAAATACAAACTTTTCTCAAGATGTCGCTACTATTTCTTCTTTATATCAAGACACAATTATTTGAGGCCCTCCAGGAACAGGAAAGAGTCAAACAATAAGTAATTTAATTGCTAATATTATTGCTCGTGGATACACCGCACTTGTAGTATCACAAAAAAAAGCAGCATTGGATGTTTTAAAGAACAGGCTTAAGAAGTTAGCTATTTTTTGTTTATTCGCTTTAAATGATAAAAATTTACGTCAAGAAACTTTTTATAAACCATTAAGAGAATTTATCTATATTGTTGAAAATTTTAGTCTTACAAATGTTGAAGAAAGTTATCAAATATTTTCTGATGAAGATAAATACTACATTGATAATTTAACTCAAATATTAAAAACAGAAAATTTAGATAATATTCTTAATTTTTATGCTGCAGTAGTTAAAGGAAAAATAACTGAAGAAACTTTTGAAAACTTAAAACTTTTAGACAAGGATTTAAGATATGAAATCAATAATAATTTTATGGATTATAAAACTCTAAAAAAACACTTGTATGAAGTTAATTATGGGAAAAAGCCACACTTATTTACTATCTATCCTAAAAAGATTAAAAATGCAGTGAATATGTTATTAGATGATTCAAATTTATTTACTATTGATATTGATGAAGCATTAAAGTATATTAATGATGTGAATTTTGAATCTATTATGAAGATTGATAATTATTACAAAAGCGTAATTAAAGAAAAAACAATCGATTTAAATAATGATGCAATATTAACAAAAATGGTTCTTAAAAAAACAGTAGAAAGAATGAATAATTTTACTGAAGATGAAAAAAGAAAATATACAGCATTTGCTATGGCAATAAGAACAGGTCATTTAAAACCTTACAAGTTTTTCCACAAGCATAAAGATATGATTAAATTATTATTTCCAATTATTGTAACTACTCCTGAATTGGATTTATCTATGTGAACTAAGGGCGAGTTTGACTATGCAATATTGGACGAATCTAGTCAAATATTTATAGAAAAAGGTATACCAATTTTATATTTAGCTAAAAGAAAAATTTTAGCAGGAGATAATAAACAAATGCAACCTACACGTTGATTTTCAGTTTCTTATACATTTGATGATGAAGATGATTTTGGCAATATTGAATCGCTTTTAGATTATGCTACTGCAAGAGGAGTATATTCAATACTATTGGATAAAAACTATCGTTCTAAGCAAGCTTCATTAATGACGTTTAGTTCTAAACATTTTTATGAATCTAAACTAGATGTTATTGACGATTATAATGTTTCTTTAAATAATGATAAAGCAATAGAAGTCATTCAAACAGGTGGTACTTGAGATAATAGTATGAATGAAGCAGAGGGCAAAGAAGTACTATCATTAGCAAAGGATAACTTATCAAAATACAAAAAAATTATTATTTTAGTATTTAATGCAAAACAACAAGAATATCTATTAAATAAGATTTTCAACGAGGAACCTGAACTCGAAGAAGCGTTAAATAGCGAACAAATTTCTTTAAAAAATATTGAAAATATTCAAGGTGATGAAGCAGATCTTATTATCATGTCAGTTGTTTATGATCATAAAACTTCTTTACACGGAACTTATGTAGCAAGAAATGGTGGTAAAAACGCCTTGAATGTTGCAATTTCTAGAGCTAAAGAAAAAATTATTGTGGTTAAATCTATTTATGCAGACGATGTAGAAATTAATGAGAGATCAACTTCCGATATGATTTTATTTAGAGAATGATTAAAATTTTTGGATTTATCATTACTAGATCAAAAAAATTACTTAGATAAACACGATAGTAATTTAGATGAAACAAAAACAATTTCTATTTCTTTAGATCCAAGCTTCAAATATAAAGTTATAAGCGAATTTCAAAATTTAGTTATTGATTCAGATTTGTTTGAATTTAAAATCGATTACTCTATTGGAACCAAAGCAATTGATATTGTTTTAATTAATAAACAAACTAATAGAATTATTTCTGGTTATATTATTGATAATTATTCATATCAAGACAAATATAAAGAATATTTGAAATTTAAAGACAATATAAAATTCCTAAGAGCAAAAAATTACCCAATTACTATTATTTCAAAACTTGATTGACCAATTAATAAAAAAACTATACTAGACGATATTAAAATAAAAGTAGCAAAAGTTGAATAAAATGAAAAATAAGAAAAAATCAAAAATTTTTATTGATACACAGAAATCTAAAGATGATATTGAAAAAGAATTTAGAGAAGAAAACTCTTTATTGGAAGATGAATTTAAATATAAAACAATGGGCGAACGTAGTGAAAAACGAAAGAAAATTAAAAATATTTTATTTCTAAGCCTTTCAGGAATTGCCATTGTTACAGTTTTATCAGTTGTTTTAACATTAAAATCCCCAGTTAATAACATTGTTAAATATAAAAAACCGAATTATGTATTAGAACAAAACATTAGTAAATATGCTACATGAGATAAAAATTATAAAAGTGATTTAACTGCTGAAGAAGTTGCTAAAAAAATGGCTATTGATTCTTCTTTAAATAATGAAATTTTAAAAGCAATGAATTTTAAAATAATTGGCAATTGAAAAGTACAAATAAAAAACATGATTGTTAATGGTTTTGAAAACGGTTATAATTCACTATTTTTTGATATTTATTTAGAAAATCCAAATAATAAAAATGATTATCTCGTTTTAAGAAAAATTAAATTACTAACAAAAGAAGATCCATCATTAAAAAAATTACTACCAGAAGAAAAGTCAGATTTTTTTTCTAATAAATTAAGCTTAATATATAAATCTAAAACTGTTAATAATGATGAAAAAATTAAAGAAATTCAAAACAAAATTAAAGAAATAAATAATGAAGAAAATTTAGATAAACGTTCAGAAATGTTTAATAAATTTTTTACTTTAAATGTTGATACATATTATGATTTTTATCCTTTATATTTGACTAGTAAATTAACTTACAATGAAAAAACAAATGAAATAAGTTTTACTTATCGAGTTATTTATTTAATTCAAAATTATGTGAAAGTAAAAGGTAGAAAATATATTTATGGTATTTATGCTTCAAACGAAAAAGAATATACTTTAAATAAAAAAATTGGTTTAAGTACTATTGAAAATAAATAAAAAATTAAAGATAAATTCTCTAACTAAAAATAAAGAGAGTTTATTTTTTATTTTAAGCAACTAGTAAATCTAAAAAATAACTTTATTAAAAGCAATTAAATAAATTATAATTATTTAAATAATTTAAAATAAAAACCTTTGTTTTAAGTCTGAAAGGAAATAAATGAAATTAATTCAAGTAGAAGCACATGGTTTTAAATCATTTGCTGATAAAGTTACCTTGAAATTTGATGGTGGTATTGTTGCTATTATAGGCCCTAATGGTTCAGGAAAATCTAATATCAACGATGCAATTAGATGAGTTTTAGGTGAAACTAGTTCTAAAGCTTTGCGTGGCGATAATATGGAAGATGTTATTTTTGCCGGTTCTAAGACCGAAAAAGAAATGAATCGAGCAGAAGTAATCCTTACTTTTGATAATAAAGATCGTGCAGTGTCAATTCCTCATGATGTTTTTACCATCTCAAGAGTTTTGTATCGTGGCAAAGGACAAAATGAATATTATATCAATGGTGAATTAGCTAGACAGAGAGATATTAAAGAAATTGCTATGGAAAGTGGAATTTCTAAATCAAGTTTAGCAATTATTGGTCAAGGTACAATTAGTGATATTGCTGAAGCTACTCCGGAAAGAAGACGAGAAATTTTTGAAGAAGCATCTGGTACTTCAATGTATCGTGCTAGAAAAATAGAGGCACAAAGAAAACTAGAAAGAACTCAAGAAGCATTAGATCAAATAACAGTTGTTGTCCAAGAATTAGAAAAACAATTAAAGCCATTACAAAGGCAAGCAGAAAAAGCTAAGATTTATAAAGAAAAAACTGAACAACTAAAAGATATAGAAGTTGCATTGTTAGTCCACGATTTTATTCATTTTTCTGAACGATTAACTGTATTAGAAAATGAAGCAAGAGATTTTAATTTTGTAAAAGAAGATTTAGATTCTAAACTTACTTCATATACAACAACAATTGCTCAAAAAGCTCAAATTATTAATGATCTTGAAAAAATAATTGATTCTCTTACAAAAGAACTTGCTGAAGTAAGCGACAACATTAATAATTTAGAAATAAGAAGTGCTAAAGAAAATAAACACCGAGAAATGATTTTAAGTGGTGAACTTAAAGTATCAATGGCAGACCAAGCCAAAACTTTGAAAGAAACTTTAGGTGACCTTAACGATAAGATAACTTCTTATAAAAAATTTATTGCTGATAAAACCGTCGAAATTAATGCCTTATTTGAGAAAACAACTAAAAGAAGTTCTGAATTAAATGAAACAAGAAGACTTTTAAACATTGAAAAGGAAAAATATAATAAAGCTAAAAGCAAAATCGAAGTTATTAAAGAAGTTAGAGATAATAAAGCTTCTTTAACTAGAGGAACAAAAAATATAATTGAAAATTCTCACTTATTTAGAGGATTTAAAGCTTTAGTAAGTGAACTTATTAAAGTTGATAAACAATTTGCTATTGCTATTGAAACAATTTTAGCAAATGCTACACAACATATTGTTGTAGACACTAGTGAGACCGCTGTACAAGCTATTGAATTTTTAAAACAAAACAATGGTGGCCGCGCTACTTTTATTCCTTTAAGTGCAATTAAACCTAAATATGTTAATGAACAACATTTAGTAGTAGCACAAACTCAAAAAGGTTTTTTAGGAGTTGCAAGTAAATTAGTTGAAGTCGATAAAGAATTTGAAGTTTTAAAAGAATTTTTATTAGGAAATATTTTAATAACTGATAATGTTGAAAGCGCCAATAAATTAGCAAAACTATTAGAACACCGTTACATGGTTGTTAGTTTAGACGGAGATATTATTAGAGTTGGTGGGGTCATGTCCGGGGGACAAGCTAACCAAAATATTTCTGTTTTTGGTGTTGAAGAAAATATTAAACAATTAGAAGAATTACTTCCTACTTTAGAAAAAAATATTAATATTCTTGCTGAAAAAATTAGCAAAATTGAATATGAACAACAAGCCGATGCAGCATTAAGTACAAATATTTCACTTGAAAAAGTAAATTATGAAAACAAATTAAACGAATTAACTGAAAAATTTGATGAATTAAAACTTAAATACAATCAAGTTTCTAATGAAGCATTGGAATTAGAGGAAAATATAGACTTTGCTTCTTCTATTAGTGCCTTAATGATTAAAAAAAGTGATCTTTCTGCCACTTTAAAAGCCCAAAATGAAATTTTAAAATCATCAAAAGATGAATTTTATCAATTAAACTTAAAGAAAAACGAAGCAGACGTAGCATTAAAAGAATTATTAACTGAAAATTCTTCAAAAATTGCAGAAAAAGCAAGAGCAGAAGCAACTATTGAAAATGCCAAAAGAAGACTTTCTGAACAATATGGAATGTTATTTGAAACAGCTAAAGAATTTTATAACCCTGATATAGATTTCACTGTAGCAAGAAAATTAGTAGAAAATTTACGTTTAGATATTAGAGAATTAGGACATGTTAACATTGATGCTATTGAGCAATTAGCCGAAATTGAAGGTAGATACAATAATACTAAAGCAGAAGAAACAGAAATTGCTGATGCTAAAAGAATCATAGAAGAAGCAATTGATGAAATGGATAAAATTATCGTTCAAAGAATTTCGCAAACTGTAGACTTAGTAAATGCCGAGTTTAAATTCGTATTTGCTAAAATGTTTGGTGGCGGAATGGCTGAAATTAGATACACCGACCCTGATAATTTATTAGAATCAGGAATAGATGTTATTGCTCAACCTCCTGGAAAATCGGTTAAAAATTTAAAATTATTTTCAGGTGGTGAAAAAGCTCTTATTGCAATTTCATTGTTGTTTTCAATTTTAAAAGCAAAACCATTACCGTTATGTATTTTAGATGAAGTTGAAGCCGCTCTTGATGAAGCTAATGTTATTAGATTTGCAGAGTTTTTACAAAGTTTAAAGGCCGATACTCAATTTATGGTTATTACTCACCGTCAAGGAACAATGGAGAGAGTAGATAAACTTTATGGCGCAACTATGCAAAAACGTGGTGTAACAACTTTCTTTAGTGTAAACTTATTAGAAGCTAAAAATCTTGTTGATGAAGAAGGAAATGCTAAATAAAAAAGGAGATTTAAAATATATGAAGAAAAACGCAAAAATTATTTTAAGTTTTGGAGCAATAATTCCAGTTGCTACTATTACAATGGCAATGGCATCATGTGAGCAACAAGATAAAAGAAAATATAATAAAGCTATTAATAATCTAAAAACTGCTTATGAAAAATTAGAAAAAAAAGGTACAAAAATTAATTTTGATAATGCTAAAAAAGCCTATGATAAAGAGTTAGAAGATTCCTTGACTGCAGCAGGAACTGATAAATCAAAAAGAAAACAAGCTTATAAATTAGTAATTGATAAAATTTGAAAAGAAATAGCTCAAATTAACGCTACATTAGCAGGGGTCGAATAAAAATATTAAAAACTCATAGCAAGGGCTATGGGTTTTTAATAAATTTTAATGCTATAATCATATATAGTGTTTTTAAAATTTCAAATTAAATAATTATAAGGAGTTAATTATGTATGGACTTGTTTTTTATCTTAATAAAGCAATATTAAAGGAAAGTTATGGTGAAAATAATAATCACCACGACGCTTATGAAGAAGTACGTGACATTTTAAGACATTATGGATTTCATTGACTTTCAAATAGTTTTTATTTTTCACGTTCTATTAATAATTTAGTACAAATTTTTCAAGCAGTTAAACATCTTAAAGATATTCCATGATTTGTAAAGTCTTTAGTAAGTTTACATGTTTTTAAGATGGAAGATATTTCAGATTTTACTGAATATTTGAAAGCAAGCAAATCAAAATTAACTATTGATGAAGAAGAAACAGAAGATGAAATTGAGAGTGGAAAAACCAAAAACATTAAAAGATAATAAACCATATAACTTTTAAAAAAATAAAAGCCACAAATTAATGTGGCTTTTATTTTAATCGTTAATTTCAAAACTATGATTTGAATCTTTTTTCAATTCTTCTTTTAATTTAGCTTTTAAATTATTATTTTTGATTGTTATTTTAACTTTTTTATCTTTATTACCATCAACAAAGTCAATTAATACTTCTTCTACACTATCTGGTAATGTAAGAGTAGTAAATTCATTATTAGCTAAAGCACCTGATAAGATTTTTTTAACATTCTTAAAATCAAAAGATTTTAGTTTATTATTTGAGAATACTCCTGCTGATAACTCTTTTATTGAAGAACCTAAAGTAACAGATTCTAATTTATTAAATGCAAATGCTTGATTTTGAACTTCTTCTACACTATCTGGTAATGTAACGTTTTTAATAGAATTGTCAAAAAATGCTCTTTCATCTATTTTTTTAAGGTTATTACCACGAAATTCTATTTCCTCTAAATCTAAACCTTCAAAAGCACCTTTTCCAATATATCTTAATGAGTTAGGTAGAATAACTTTTTTGATTTTTAAATTAGGTTTATTATCTTTGTCATAAAGTCTATATAAATTATTTTTACTTTTATCTGAAGCAACAATTGACCCAATTGTATATTTAGAAAAAGAACCACTTGGAATATGAGTAATATATTGATTTGATAAATCTAATGTTTGGGTTTTTTCATCATATAATTTGTTTGTTTTTTTTATATATTCTGTTGCAAAGGTGTTAGTTTTTTCACCACCACAACTACATGAAAAAGTAAGAGATGCTAAAGCAATAGGTGTACCTATTGCTAATGAACTTATTAAAAGAATACGTTTATTTTTTTTCATAGTAAGTATTTTACCATAATTATATGAATGTAAGGCAAGTATAAAAAACTTTAATTTTTTAAATTTATTCATTAAGCAAATAAAATTATTAATATGGAAAAATTTATATTAAATAGTCCTTTTAAACCATCAGGAGATCAGCCTGAAGCAATCAATTCTTTAGTAGAAGGTGTTAATGAGAAAAAAGAACATCAAGTTTTGCTAGGTGTTACAGGTTCAGGTAAAACTTTTACTGTAGCTAATGTTATTGAAAAATTAAACCGCCCTGCTTTAATTATTAGTCATAATAAAACTTTGGCAAGTCAACTTTTTAGTGAATTAAAAGAATTTTTTCCTAATAATAGAGTTGAATATTTTGTTTCATATTTTGATTATTATAAACCTGAAGCATATATTCCAAAAAGTGATTTATACATTGAAAAAACTAGTAAAAATAATAAAAAATTAGAAGCAATGAGAATGTCAGCAATTAATGCCTTAAGTATAAGACATGATACCATTGTTGTAGCAAGTGTAGCTGCTATTTATGGCGAATATAATCCCGTTGAATATCGAGCAAATTTTTTTCCTATCGAAGTAGGAATGAATATTGATAGAAAAGATTTACTAATTAAATTAACACAAATTGGTTATTCAAGAAATAAAATAGAATTAAATCGAGGAGAATTTGATGCAAAAGGTGATGTTATAGAAATAGCTCCAGGTTATACAAATGATTACAATATTCGCATTGAAACTTTTGATAAACAAATAGAAAGCATTTTCCAAATTGACCCATTAACAAAGGAGATTTTGGAAAATAAAAAATCACTAACTATCTTTCCGGCAACAACTTATACAGTTAAGCAAGATCATATGAAAAATATTATTGAGGGAATTAAAATTGAACTTGAAGAACGAATTGAATATTTTAAGAAAGAAAATAAACTTTTAGAAGCACAAAGAATAAAAGATAGAACGTTGAATGATATTGATTCAATTGAAGAGTTTGGATATACTAATGGTATTGAAAATTATGCAAGATATATTGATGGTAGAGAACCGGGACAAAGACCTTACACCATCTTTGATTATTTACCTGATGATGCTGTTATTTTTATAGATGAAAGTCATTTAATGATTCCACAATTGAATGGAATGTATAATGGCGATAGAGCTAGAAAAGTTTCTCTTGTAGATTATGGTTTTAGATTGCCATCCGCCTTAGATAATCGACCTCTTAGATTTCAAGAATTTGAGAAATTTCATTTTCCAAAAATTTATTTATCTGCTACTCCTGGAGATTATGAATTAGATAAAACTTATGGAGAAGTAGTAACACAATATATAAGGCCTACAGGTTTACTTGATCCAATTATCGAAATAAGAACAAAACGTAATCAAATTGAAGATATATTTGATGCAATTAAAAATCAAATATCTAAAAATGAAAGAACACTTATTTTAACTACTACTAAGAAAAATGCTGAAGAACTCTCATTATATTTTCAAGAAAAGAAAATCAAATGTGCATATATCCATGATAAATTTAAAATTTTTGAACGTAATGAAATTTTAAAGGGCTTGCGAATGGGAAAATTCGATGTAGTTATTGGTATTAATTTATTGCGTGAAGGTATTGATTTACCAGAAGTTAGTTTAATTTGTGTTTTAAATGCGGATTCCCCTGGATTAATGAGAGACACTAGAAGTTTAATTCAAATAGTAGGTAGAGCTTCAAGAAATGATCATGGAAAAGTTATTTTTTATGCCGATGAAATTACCACTAGTATGCAAGAAGCAATGGATGACAACAAAAGAAAAAGAACATTGCAAGAAGAATACAATCTTAAAAATAAGATTACTCCTAAAACTATTATAAAACCAATTGCACCTCCGATTGAAGGTAGTATTTTATATTCAGATCCTTCTACATGAAATAGATCTGAAGAATTAACAAGCGTAAAGCATAATAAGAAATTTGTTAATTCTTTGATTTACAAAATGAAACAAGCAGCTAAAGATAAAAAGTTTGAGGAAGCTATCGAAATTAGAGATTATTTATTAGAAATCGGTGTTAATTTAGATGAATAAATTTTTAATTTTTAAAATTACATAACATATGAATGGTATGATTAATTCATGAAGAAGAGAGATTATTTATGAATGTTAAGTTTAGCTCCAATAGTAGCAGCACCAACTGCTATTATTAGTTGTGAAAACCTTATTGGGGAAACCCAAGCAAATTTGAATTGAATTGCCGAAAATGAAATATCAAACAATGTTGATACTTCAAAAACCATTTATGACTTCAATACATTTGAAGACCTAAATATGAAATTTCCCACTAATGTAGAATTAGAAAGCTTTAGATTTTTAAAAGTTAATAATACTACATTAAAGTTTGCTTTTAAAATTAGATATAAGAAAAACAAAAATATTATTTCCAAAGAAATAGTATGAACTTTTAAAAATTTAAGAAAACCTTTAAAAAGTGATATTCATAACGCTGTTAAGTCAGTTAGATTGCTTTTAAAAAATAAAGACGCAAATGTCTTAAATATTAAAAATGGTGATATAGGAGCAAATTGATTTGATAGTTCTTTGTTTAAATTTCAAGTAAATAAAGTTGAAGCCAAATCATTATCAACTGTTAATGTTACCTATCAATTAGTTTCTACTACTGATGAAAATTTAAAATCAAAAGAAGTCACTAAAGAACTTAAAATAAAAAATATTCCAAGTGATATTCAAGAACAAAGTAAAAAATTAGAAG
Source organism: Metamycoplasma buccale (assembly GCF_046774455.1). Classification (GTDB taxonomy): domain Bacteria; phylum Bacillota_I; class Bacilli_A; order Mycoplasmatales; family Metamycoplasmataceae; genus Metamycoplasma; species Metamycoplasma buccale. Next base: position 195,792 of record NZ_CP177249.1, read on the forward strand.
TTTCCGTTCACAATAAACAAGCCAAAAATATAGATAAATTAACTAGAGATGATTTTATTTGAAAAAATCTTGATACTGAAAAATTTAATTTAAACTTTAGTTTTGAAAAACTTTCTAATCATAAAGTAAAAGTTAATGCAAAAATATATTACAAAGATAAATCACATTTATTTTTAGAAACATCATACGTAATTGATGGATTTGGAACTAACAAAGAAGAATTTCCAGATCAAGATTCGAAAAAAAGAAAAGTTCTTTGAGGTCATTGAAATATTTTAAATGCTTCAAGTAATGGGAGACAAGAAAACAAACTAAAATTAATAGCTTCAATAATAAAAGCAAAGGCATATGACTTAATTGGATTAACTGAAGTTAAAGATGAAAATGTAGCAAAAAAATTAGTTGAACATCTTAACAAATTTTATGGAAAAAAAGTCTTTTCATATTTAACATCACAAAAATTAAAGGGTTCTTATGCAGGACCAAAGCAAGCAGAATATGTTAGTGTTCTTTATCGCCATGACAGATTAAAACCTGCAGAATTTGATAATAAAAAAATTGGTTATCAATATACTGAAAAATTTAGCAATGAATATCGCAGCGATGTTGAATATGTAAGACCACCTTATGGTGTTAAGTTTAATTGAATAGGAACCGGAAGGCAAGAAAGTTTTACTTTTGTGTTTGATCATTTTGATAGCCCAGGAAAAGGAAGATCAGATAAACATCAAGTTCAAGGTATAGGCGATCAAGAATTATCAGAAGCATTACAAATTGCTAAAGTTTTACAAAAATTTGACGAAATGGATGGACCACAAAGTAATGTATTCTTTTCAGGAGACACAAATATAAAACGCGGAAAAGCAGACTTTGCTTTTAAAACACTTAAAGAATATGGTTATAAAATGGCACTAGAAGATACTGAAGAAAATGCTAGTTCATTAAGTAACACTAAGGGTAAATATGCAAACCCATATGATAAAATAATTTATAAAACAGAATTAACATTAAATCAAGCATTTGTATATAAACTTTGAGATGTTGATAAAGACGATTCATTAAAACCAAACTTTTATGAAAGTGGATTTAATTCAAATGATGCTTCAAAAATAAGATCTAGATTATCAGATCATTGTCCTGTTGGTGCAACAATTGATTTTTAAAATATAAAAAATAGTAGATTTAAGATAAACCTACTTTGAAAATTCAAGTTAGTTAAACTTGGATTTTTATTTTTCTAGTTTAATTTTTCCTTCAGCTTCATTAGGATAACTTTCACAACCAACATGTCAATTTAACACTGGCAATTTAGTGTCTTTATCTTGAGTAAATCAAATTCTTAGTGTATGTCCTGATTCAATATCATTAATATTAACAAAATCAAGATTTATATATTTTGAAAGTTCCTTATCAGTTTTTAAATTATTAGCAAATGTTCTAGGATCTGTTTCGTATTTTTTATAAGTATTATTTATTAATTCAAACAATTTTTCATTTGTTAATTTTTTACCAGCTTCTGTTATTTCAAATTTAAATCCATTTTCAATAGTTTGAATTTGTGTTGTGGTTAATTTTTTTTGACTTCCTGGTACTTTAATACAAGAAACAACAGTAATTGGAGTAATAATAACTGGAGTAATAATTCCTAATAATGTAAAAATATTTTTTTTCATATTTACCTCGTTACCTTTCTATTTATTAAAATATCTTGTAAATAATTTAATCCATCATATGCTATCGGTTTCTCAATAAATTTTTGATATAAAACTTTAGAAAAATTAATTAATGACGCTTTATTTTCAAGCGATATTGTATAGGACACTAAATTATTTATTTCATTTATTAATTGAATTACATCTTTTGTTTTTAAAGAGTTTAATATTTCAATTAATCCTTTTTTTAAGTTTGCGATGTTTTGATTATAACTTGATAAATTATTAATATTTTTAACTTGTATTTTATTTAAAAAGTCAATATCAGTAGGATATTTATTTTTATATTCTTTGATAATATTTCCAAGTTGTTGATATACATTTGTTCCTATAGTGTATTTAGATAAACTATTTAAAATGAATAATAATTCTAAATTATTACTAAAGATCATTTCTTTAATAAATTCGCTAGTGTCACTTTTATTTAAAATAAATTTATTTTCTTTATAAATGGATTTATTTTTAGTGAAATATTCAAAGTATTTATCATAATCATCTACTAGTTCTGTTTTAGGTTCCAATTTTTCGTGAATATTTTTGAATTCCTGCTTTATTTTAGATAAAATTTGCAATTGAGATTTAGTTAAATTAAATGCCAAAATTGGTATAACTCACTCAATTTTTTCACTGTTAGGATTTTTTAAATAATAATCATCAATTATTTTTTTTAATTCGTTTTTAATTAATTCAAAATCAACACTTCTTAATTGTAAATCACTATTAGTTATTGAAGAAGAGTTTTGATTATGCAATTTATTATCATATTGAGTAGTTGTATTAATTTGTTCAATTTTATCATTTTTATTTTGAAGAATTATTTGCTTATTAATATTTGCTTGAGCGTCTTTTAAGTTGGTGTAATTAGTGTCATCTTGATTATTAGAAATAACATTTAAATCTGTAGGTGCTTGAGACATTCAAACATCATAGTTACCATTAGCTAAACCTAAACCATATGGATTAATAATATTGTTTATTAAACTTTGGAAAGTCATAATTTCAGAATTAATCATTTCATTTAGATTGCTATTACCAGTTTTAAGTTCTTCAATGCTTTTTCCATAATAAAGCTTTGCAAAATTATTATTGAAATAAAAATTATTAGCATAAGGAAAATGATTATTTATTATAGAAGTATGTGATTTGTATTTTTCAAACATTCTTGAATAATTAAGATTATATTTACTAAATTTACTTAAAATTTCTTCTTTTTGGTTTTGATTCAGTTTGTCAATTTCCAAGTTAGAAATAATATTTTGTTTGAAAGCATTTAACATTTGCACATTGAAAGTATCATTATTGATTGGGATAGGATTATAACGATATACAATTTCATTTAAATGTGGTTTATTTTGTCATTCACTTAATGGCGAAGTGTATTCTTTATTTCTATACAAAATAGTTTCATTGTTATTATTTTTAGCAATATAGTAATACGAAGAATAAAGACGATCTTTATAATTTCTACCATATTCATAAAATCAATTTATTGTTTTATCTGTAAATAAATTAGTTGTATTATATTTTTCAAATAAATATTGACTTGGCATGCCATCAAAATAATTAGAATATAAAAAAGCATTTTTAAAAAATTCAACAAAATCAACATATTTATCATTTAATGATTCTATTGATAATGAATTAACATCTTTTTTTAAATTATCTATATCAAGCAGTTTGTTCGCATTAACGTTATAAGATTCTAATCATGAAACAATGTCCGGGCCATTGAAATAAGGATTATTCTTATCATATTGTTTTTCTTCTAATTCCATAGCTTTAGTCATATTATTTTTTTTGTAATATTCATCTCTAAACTTTTTATTTTGAAAAGCACTTTTAATAATTCCTAATAAAAAATCTCTTGCATTAGTTTTATATTTAGTTTTTTTGCCTTGATAGTCAACTCATTTATTTTCGAAACTATAGTAACTATCGGAAAAATTCATCTCTATTTTTTTAGTTTTTCTAAGATTTCTTAAAAAACTAGGATGATTAATTGAATTTTCCTTTCCTGATGGAACAAATAAATAAGGTTTAGTAAAACCTTGACCTTTATCTTTTTTAGGATAATAAGTATCTGGATCAGGCGTTAGTGATTCTTGATAACTAACTTGTTTAACTTTGTCACTATTATAAGTTACTGATTCTTCTTTTTCTTCATTTTTTTTGTTTTTAACTAGTGAATGAAGTGTCAATTTTTGAACATATTCGAATTTATAACGAAGTTCTGTTGGTTTTAGAACAATATTGTCTCTAAAATCAATGGTGGGTTGATTTTCTGAAGATATTCTAAATAGTTTACTTCCTGTCGCTAAATTTATATCTTTTAAATCATTATCATAAGAATTAGAATAAGCGTATGAAAAATCGCCTGCCTTATTGGCATAATTTTTTTGCATAACAAAATTGTCATGATATGCATTAAAATCATTTCTATTACATGCTATTGCAATAACGGGCATTAAACTTAATATTGGTAGTATAGTAAAAGTAGCAATTTTATTTTTATATTTCATTTCCATTCCCTCCCTTTTAAGATTTAATATATATAAAATTAGTTATTAAAGAACGAGGAGTTGGTGGACCAGGAACAATATTTGGAACTTGCGAGTGGGTGTGAAAGCTTAAAATAACTAAAGTAAATATTATAGCAACAGCTAAAGTAATTAATGTTCCATATATTGTTTTAACTCCTTCATTTCGATAATGAATAAATTCAGGAACTAATTCAATAACTGAAGCAAAAACAATAACTGCCCCTCCCATTATTTGAAGTGATGGTAATAATCAACCAACACGATCAATGTATTTTCCTAAAAAAGCACCAATAAACATAATAGGTATTAATAACAATAATGTTAGAAAACTGTATAGGATAGCTTTTTTCTTGGTTTCACCATATTGTATTTGACGATAATAAACAATAACAATTTCTAATAAGATATGTAAATTAAAAGTAACGATTAAGGCAACATTGGCATTTGTATAACCACTTCCGCTCATTTGATAAACTGAAAATCCTAATACTAATCCATCAATTATTCTATGACTTAATAACATTAGAATAGCCATTCATGCTGCTTTTGGATTATCTATATCTCTAAAAGTAATTAAGTGATCAGAGTGAGCATGATCAGAGTGATGTTCATGTGGTTCTGTTTTAGATTTTTTAACAAATAAGTATCTACCTAAAATAACAATGGTTAAACCAATTAAGGAACTTATTCCTACAATTAAAGCAATAAAAGTTTGTTCTAAAGTTGTGCTTCCTCCTGTATATTTAAGTCCGCCATTACTTCCTTTATCGTGGAATCATTGTTCTAATAGAATTATTCCTTCTTTTATAAATCCGGCTGAACCAATAATTAAAAACATACCAGTTGAAAATGCATATAAATAAATTGTTTTTTTGCCACTTATTTTAAATTTAAAAAAAGAAATTATTGTTAAAAATAAAGCAGGGACGGCTAACAAAATCAAAATATAAATTAATAAATTTACAAAAATAGTCAATTCTAAATTACCTGATAGAGTCTTTATATTAATAAACATTTTTAGTCCTTTTTAGCTAATAAATATTGAAATTATACAATAAATATATAATTACATTATAATAAAAAATGTAAAAAATATCCCATAATTAGGAAAAAAAATAGGCTATTTACTACAATAAAAAATGTATTTTTGTTATTTACTTGTATTCAAGTATAATGTAAAGGTGATTTTTATGAAAAAACGAATTTTACTTTATTCAACAATATTAGCATCGTCTATTTTATCTATTGCACCAATATTAATTAGTTGTGAAACCAATAAGACAGCATATTTAGATATAGATAAAATTTCTAGAAGGTATTTAACTAGATTAACTGGTAATCAAATAGCATCGCTACATAATTCGCAAAAAATCTTTTATTTTTTAGAGGGAAATAAGAAAATTTATTATGAAGAGGCTATATATAGTGAAAATGGAGTAATTTTAAAATATAAAAACATTACTTCAAGATTTAATTTTGATTTTAATATTCAAACTAGTTGAAAACAAGAAACAAGCGATTTGCAAAATATTAATATTGTTAAGAAAAATGAAAAAAGTAATATTGATGATTTTTTAAAAGAATATTCATTTGATGATATTGATTCAGCAAATGGATTTAATGATGAATGATTCTCTATTTTAACTGCAAAGAGCGGTAAAGATTATAATAGAACAGATGATCCTTATTTTGCTGATTTACAGACAATTATTTTTCGTTTAATCCAAGACATTGATATTAATTATTCATTTATGAATTCGCGCCACATGGTTAATAAAAACAATGAAGCAGTATTGACTAAGGGAATATTCAAGAATAAATATATTCAAGCTTCTACTTGACTAGATAAAGATCATGAATACCAAAGAAAATTATTTGAAACATTTTTATTATTGTATTTAAGTAAATTTAATGTTAATGTAAAAAAAATATTAATTGATTGAAGCACTGCTAAAGTTAAAGAATCATATTCAGGCTCAAGTAGTTACGTTGTTTTTAAAATAAAAGACATAATAGATTATCAAAATAAATCTATATTAAAAGAGGAATTTAAAAATAAAAAATATTACATTAATGGATTTAGAACATATAAAACTAATCAAAAATTTGGTGTAGGTTTAAATGGGTTAAAAGAAAAATTGCCATTATTTAATGAATATATTCCCAACCCCTTACTTTCAATTAATGGTAAGCAATATTTGAATGTTGTTGATAATATTAACTATTTTATTAAAGGAGCCATGAGCTTTGATTTTTGAAATTCAAAAGGACTCGTTTATTTGTTTCATTATTTAAAAGACCAAATATTAAGTGTTGACATTCCTTCCTATAAAAAAGATGAAGATTTACTTTATAAAATCATTGATGTGAAATTTAATCATTATTTAGGAACTGATCAATTATTTACTGCTATTATTAGAGTTTATAAAAAAGATGGTACATATAAAGATTACTCATGAATTAGTTCTAATTTTGATGATCACGGCCATAGATTGAAGGGCCAAATATTAAACAATAAATATGAAGACGAATTAACAGTAAATGATTTTTATAATTTTAGAGAAGGGTTAAATCCTATACCTAAAGGAATTTCTTTAAATAATTTTGTTTCTTCAAATAAAAATTCACCATTTGCTAAACTATTAGAACGCGCCGGCAAAGCGCTCGATCTTTTTTACTCATATTGAAATAATGATGTAAGATCAAATTATGAAGCAAATTTTATTAGAACAGATTCATTTCAAACTACTATTTTAGGAGCTTACTTAAATAATTATTTATTGTCTTATGCATTAGAAAATGAGGCTGGAAAAATTAGAAGTGGAATTAAAAAAATTAATATTACAGTTTTAAAAACTCCATCTGAACCAGGGAGAGTTTATTTGCGATTAGACTTTATTAAATTTGTTAACGAAGACGATAATGATTTTATAAATAAAAATGAAAAAATATTTAAAAGCGTTTACTTATATTGAAATGGTTTTAAAGGTTTTGATAAAACCATTAGTGATAGTGCTTTTACATTAGACAAAATAGAGGATGGCCAATAAAATGAAAAGAAAAACATTATTTTTATTATCAAGTTTAAGTTTACCAATTGCATTTTTACCTATTTTAATTAGTTGTAAACGTCCTGATTATGAAAAGCCACTTAATCCAAGTAATGAGACTCCTCAAGAAGAAAAAAAATACGATATTAAAAACGCTCAAACTAAATCAATATTGGATATTTATGAAAACGAAGTTAAAAAACTATTTATTGATGTTAAAGCAAATTATCGTAAATATCGTTTAGCATGAGGAAATCTTAAAAGGCAATTAGACATATTACGTACCAAAATGAATTCATTAGCTAATGAACAAACAATTAAAGAAAATGAACAAGCACTGAAAACATTTATTACTGAATGACTTTCAAGTAAATCGTCAGACTTAAAAAGTCATAAATATGCTTTATATTTATTTAAATATTCATTAATTTTTCAAGATGTTGATGCAGTTTTATACGATGTGAATTTAGTTTTTGAAACAAAAGAATTTATTCAACATTTACAAATTGTAGATGATCGTTTGTCAGGAAAAGATATAAATTTAGGAACTTTACAAAGAAGTTTAGAAGCTCTTTGAGTTTTCTTAAATAGTCATGTTATGAATCCTAACAAAATTACCAAGAAAGAAGATTTAGAAAATATTAATATTGAATCTGATAAGAATTCTCATAATCATTCACATGCAATTGTTAATTTAACTTATGAATTAGGACTTTGACACGAAGAAATGATTAAGTACTATAAACAAGAATTTTCACTGTTTAAAACAGCTTTTGAAAATACAAGTAAAAAAGTTTTAGATAATATTAATCATGTTGTTTGAAAAAATAATTTTTCTGCTCTTGAAAAAACATATGATGAACTTAAAAAAGTAAACCCTGGTTATGATTTACTTAATCCTAATTACCAAACCAAAGGAAAAAAATTATTAAATAAAATTAAAAGTATTCTTGAAAAAATTAGAGATGATAATGGTATTCCTAAAGATATATTACCATTTAAATAATTAAATAATAGTAGATAGATTTTTAATTAAAACCTGACAGGTTTTTGTTTTATTTAACTATTTTTGGATTATATGTGGTTGAAATAGCATTGCTAAATAATTTTAATGAAACAGAAAATAAAGTGATTGCAATAGTAAGAACTAAAATATAAGAAACATTTGTACTTATCATACTTATCGCTTCTTTAAAAATAACACCAATATTTAATGAATTTGAACTTATTAAAAAATCAAGAAAAGCAAGAGATGAAACTATCAAAATATTTATTGCTAATTTATCAGTTATTAATATTAAAAGCATAGGAAATATTTTAATAAATAAGTGGCGATAAATTATTTGAGTTTGGTTAAGCCCAATTGCCTTTGCTGCTAAAATAAATTCTTGCTTTCTTAATTCGAGTGTTTCATTTTTTGCAAGTTCATAGAATGAGGTTCAAGAAATCAAAATAAATGATAGAGCAATTGCTCAATTATTAGTTCCCATAAAAATACATAATAAAAATATTCACAATAATTCTGGAATTGAGTTAATTATAGTTGCAATAGAATCTAATATTTTTGCATATCATTTGTCGTTTTTTAAAGCAACAAAAGCACCAAATGAAAAGCCAATTATAATGTTAATAAAAATGGTTCCCAATAATATAAGAAAAGTAATTATAATAGAAGTAAAAATTCTTGAAAAAATATCAATCCCATCATTATTTGTTCCTAATATAGAAAAATGTTTTAGATTAATTTTATTACTTGAAATATTATTCAAATTTATTGCTTTAATTAAATCATAAGGATTGTAATATAAAATCACTATATCAGTTTTTGTTGTTAAATCTCCACCGGAATCAAAAGCCGAATCGTAAAGAATTTTAAATATAGGTGTAGTCCCATTTGCCGCAGCACGATTTTTTTCTAATTCAGCAACTTTTCTAATAAACTCTAAATCAGCTCCTCTTTCAAAATGTTGTTTAACTATAGGCGAAAATTGAGAAGGTAAGTTATTAATAAATTTTGAATTATAAATTGGAGTAGTAGCTGAATATTTAATAAAAAATAATGCAAATATTAACAAAAAAACAATAATTAAAAAGAAAGATAAAGCAAAAATATTTACCTTTTTGCTAATAAAACGTTTTCAAAAAAGTTTTGCACTATTTGATTGATTTGATATTGAAATTTCTAAATTCTTTTTGTTTGCTAATTTCAATAATGATTTATTTATTTTTTCCATAATCTTACCTTTCTATCAAATTTAATAAAGGCAAAATTATTGGCAATGCTATTTTGCTCAGGATTGATATAGTCTAATATTATAGATAAACTAAATTTAGTAATTAATAAGAAAATTAAATTAATTATGAAATAAAACATAATTAGATTAATTTCAGCATATTTAAATGCATAAGAAATAAAAATGCTTTGTCCAGGTATTGAAAAAATTCTTTCAATTACAATTGATGAAGAAAGTAAAATAATGTAAAAAGGAACAATCGCTTGTAATTGATTAATTACTAATTTTTTTAGTAAAACTTTTTTAAATAGTTGATTAAAATTCATACCAATTGTTTTAGCAAATAAATAATAGTTGCTAGTAATAACTTCTTTAGTAATTTTTCTAGCTCTTGCCATAAAAAGACTAATGCTTCCAAAACTCATAATTAAAATAGGTACTAATAATGATTGCAAACTAAAAGGAAATTCACTAATAAATTGTGAAGGATAACTGAAAACAAAAGAAAAAGCTAAAGCAATTATTGCAATTAAAATTAAAGGAATGGTAGCAAAAATTGAAACAATAATATTTATTATTATGTCTGGAGTTTTGTTATATTTATAAGCAATGTAAACTCCTAACACATTACCTATAATTAGTGAAAATATAAATGTTAATAATGTAAATAGAATAGTTCATTTAAATTGATTAAAATAAAGATATGAAATGCTCAAATTAGCACTATTTAATTCATGAGTATAAATTTTTCCAAACGAACCCGATAGAAGATTTTTTCAATATAGGCCAAATCTAATGAAAATATTGCTTTCAATTTGTGTGGTTACCGCTAAATTCTTTTTTATTTGATTGATAAGCAAAATATTAATTGCGAAAAAAATAATGCTTAAAGCAACAATAAATATTGCTAAATAAATAAGTAATTTGTACAAAATACCTAATTTATTTCTCATTATTTTTCCTTTCCTAATAATTTAATATTTTAAAAAACTTAAATAATATTTTGAATCCTTTTCAGTTGTTTTGATTTGATAAGAATTTTCCAATCAATATTTATTAAAGTTTTCATTTCAATCATAATGTTTTCGATAATTAGTAATAGTTCTTTTGGTTTCTTGTTCTCTTAAATAACTATTTTGATTAGTAATTGGCATTACTTCACCACTATCAATTTTGTTATTATTATTTTTATCAACTCATAATTCTGCTTTGATAAGTGAATCTTTAGAGAATTTTTTTAAATCATTTAATGAAAAATCATTTGAATAATAAGCATACATTGATTTTTTTAATCCAACAAAGTCAGGATAATAAAATTCTTCACTAGATTTTTGATCTCATTGTTTTTTTGCTATAAAGTTACTTTTAAAAACATTTAAATTTATTTCCTTAACTTGAGTTGGATCATTTAAATTTGTTAGTAATAATGAGGTTTTCTTTTTACTATCATCTTCAGTTAGATTTAAATAGCCACCTAAGTTAACAATATCATTTTCCTTATTTTCTAAATAACTAATATTTTGCCCATAACCATATAAATTTAAATAAGTTTTAAATAACCCTTTTAATCTTGTGTTTATTCCTTCATTAGCAATTTTGTATGGATATTCACCATTAGCATTTTTAAAATTTTTTAATTCACGGTCAAAAACCCAATTATATGAATATAGTTTTTTTATTAAGTTTCCCCCAATAGATCTTAAAATATCATCGCCAATAGCGGTAACATAATTGAAATCTCCATTAGTAAAGTAAACATAATTAAGAAAACCGTCATAACCTATGTATTTTGGAGCATATGACATTTTTAAATATTCACGTGGTATTAACTCTTCAAATGAGTAAAGATAATTTAATTTAGATAAAGTTACATAATTAGCAAATCTTATTGGAGTTTCGTGATTGTTATTAAAATTGTAATTTTGACTTAAATCTAAATCATTAAAGTCGGGATTTGGTGTTACATTAGCATTTTCAAAAATATCATATGTATTTCATCTTTTAAATATTGGTTTACTACCATCAATATTAGAAAATAATGAAGGATTAGTTAAATAGTCATTTTTATTTTTTGGCTTTGTAAAACCTAAGTACTTTCTAAAATTGGTTAGAAATTCTTTATTATTTGTATAGTTTTCAATTATTTTTCTTTCATTAGTTAAAAAATAATTAAGAGAATTATCAGAATATGGATCATTTTTTTTATTACTACTATTATAAACATTAGCAACATGATGCATATATTCATGAATCAAAGTTGGCAAAAGCATTTCTACTTTATTTTGGATCTTTTCATTTTCTCATGAATGATTTAATCTTCTAGTAAAAAAATGTTTAATAGGTAAGTAAAGTTCATAGTCGGTTGGAATATAGTAACCGTTTAAAGTATTTTCATTAACACCTTTTCTAGGTTTGTTAATATAAACTGTTTTTAGTGAATTTATTTCTGGTCCATAAGACGCTCTCTTGGCAAATTCTTCGCTTAAAGTTTTCAATCCTTCTTTTCCTAAAAAATATACAGGATTACCTTCAGCATCTTTTTTATAAGCATATTCAACAAGTGTTAATTTACCATATTGATATTCAATTTTATTTTTTTTAGAGTTTACAGTAATAGGAGCAAAACTTTCTGCAGTTTTTTTTACTTCCCCTAAATTAATAATTGCTTTAATGCCAAAATATAAAAGTACAAAAAAAGCAATGCCTAAAATTAGTGAAGAAATAAAGATGATAGCTAATGCTAATTTAGAAAGTCTTTTTTTATTTTGTAAACTCATATATTAAACTACCTCAATTTTATAAAATAATTTATAAATTATAAAACTTAATTAATATTAAAAAAATAAATTGATATTAGCAAAATTTGCAATATGCAATTTATTAATTATTAATGTTTAAATCCTGTCATTACAAAAGGAGTTTTATGTTCAGTTTTTTCATTTTGTTTTGATAATTTATATGTATGAATATGAGGGAATTTAATTTGCCCAACATCTTCTAATATTTCGGCTTCTTCTAATTCGAATTCAAATGCTGAATCTTTATCATTTTCATCAATTCTTTTAACGTCCATATATTTTTGAAGTACTTTTAAAAATTCTTCAAAGTTTTTCTTTTGAGCTTCTTTTAATTCTTTTAGAAATTCTTTAGCATCAGCTTCAGTTTTAATTTTTGATGTTAATTCAAAATTACCAATTCTACTTTTTTCAGCAATTTCTTCTGATTTAAAACCAGCAATAGTGAATCTTTCGGTTTTACTTTCAGTACCAATAGTTCTGGTAACATCCATATGAATAATACCTTGATCATCATGTGCATGAGTACTTGGACTAATACTATATTTTGCTGATTCAGGAGCATCAGTCATATCATATTTAATATTGTATTTTTTAAATACTTCTAATGTTTTGTTTCAATCATTAACTGTTTGTAATAAGTCTTTAGTTGCAACTGATGGTAATAAATTTTTTTGTCCAATTGCTTCGGTAGCAACTTTAAGACCTAGTTTATTTTGGTATTGAACTTTAGGAGTGTTAGGTTCTGTTTTTCCACAAGATATGGCAACAAGTGGAGCAACTAATGATGAGCTCATTATTGCTGATGAAAACAATATTTTTCTTGATTTTTTCATTGTAAATCCTTTCATTTTACAAATATTATTATAATCTAAGTATAAAAAAATTGTTAATAATTTTTAAAATATAACATTTTTTATTAACTTATACTTAAATTTATTATGCTGGAAAATCGAAAATAAATAATTAATATTGATGGCTTTATTATATAAATGAATAATTAAATTCATATTATAATTATTACTATATGAAAAAAAAGAACCTAATCACTTTTACTTTTGGGTTAATAGGACTGGTAACAATTTCTCCAGTTATTATTTCTTGTGTGCCTAAAAATCGCCCATTTTGAGATAAAAATATAAATGAAGAGCGTGACAAAAGTTATCTTGATGGTAATTCTTCTACTTCGAGAAGAGATGATGTAGAAATTAGTGGTTCTTGAGAAAGTCCTTCTTATAATATTCCTAAAGAAGTTATTAAAAAAATTTTTCAAAATGCAAAATTTTCATTAACTGAAGTAGGTAAACAAATGACTGCTAAAGAATTTTATAAATATGTTAGGGATCAACTAAGAAAATTTTTGTTACCCACTGGAAAATATAATATTGAAGGCAAGATGTCTTTTGAAGAAATTTTAAGTCGTGCTAACATTGCAAAATTAATAAATATTACTTGACCTAATTTAAAAGTTTATGACAAATATAATGACAAATATTGAGAAATAAGATATGAATTAGTATTAGCTAAAGAATCTGATAATTTTGTTTCTTTAATTGCTAGAATTTATCATTCTGACAAATATCATATTGATAGACGTAGAAGAAATAGTGATTATATTTTTGCTCATGATACTGGAATTGGAGTGGGTCCTTCTTTTATTTACAAAATTACTGGATTTAAGGAATAAAATGCTAAGAATTATTGCTGGAAAATATCGACATTGCTTAATAAAGCAACCTAGTAAAGTTACAACTCGCCCTACTACAGATAGAGCAAGAGAAGCTTTATTTTCTAGTATTCAATTTCAAATTGAAGGAAAAGAATTTCTAGATTTATTTTCTGGAAGCGGTTCATTTTGTTTAGAAGCTTTATCAAGAGGGGCTAAACATGCAATTTCAGTTGAAAAATCAAAAGACGTAGTCAAAATTATTAAAGAAAATAAGGATTTATTAAAAGAAACAAATTTGGAAATAATTAATACTGATGCTATTTCTTTTCTTAAAAAGAATAATATAAAGAAGTTTGATTATATTTATCTAGATCCACCATATGCTTTAAAAGATGTTTTACTAGAATGTCTTGATTTAATTACAACCTATGATTTAATAAAAAAAGATGGGTATCTTTTAATTGAAACAAATCAAAGTGATTTTAGCTATGCTAACAATGGCTATGAAATAGTTAAAGTTAAGAAATATGGTAAAATTTATATTTACTATTTACAAAATAATTCTATATAGAGGTTAAAAATGAAAGAAAAAAGAAAATTAATAATTTTTACTGGCCCTAGTGGAGTTGGTAAAGGAACGGTAGAAAAATCTCTTTTTGATGATTTGAGTTTAAAACTTAAATTATCAGTTTCAATAACAACAAGACGTCCTCGTGAAGGCGAAATTGATGGCGTTCATTATTATTTTGTCTCACAAGATACATTTGATGCATGTTTAGCTGATAATAAATTAATTGAATATTCTTTGCATTTTGATAATTATTATGGAACTTTATATTCTGAAATTGATCGTATTATTGAACAAGGAAAAATCCCTTTTTTAGAAATTGAAACTAATGGTGCTATGCAAATTATTGATTATTATAAGAAAAATAATAAAGAAAACGAAATTGTTTCAATATTTCTAATGCCCCCTTCTTTTAAAGAATTAGAAAAAAGAATTATGGGAAGAAATACAGAACCTATTGATATTATTAAAAAAAGGTTAGAAAAAGCCAAAGAGGAAATAGGCCATTCTACTCTTTTTGAATATGTTGTTATTAATAATGATGTTGATCAAACTTCAAATGAGATAAAAGCAATTATTAAAAGCGAATTTAAAGACCTTTTAAATGCAAAAAAAGAATCTTCTGAAGGTAGAAAGGCATAAAATGGATTATTGTTTGAAGTCAGATATAGGATTAGTTAGACCGGAAAATCAAGACCGTGTTTCTTTTATTAGTAAAGAAAAATGAGTATTGGCAACTTTATGTGACGGTATGGGGGGACATTATGGCGGAGCTAAATGTGCAACTTTAACTATTCAATATTTTGAAGAATTTTTTAAAAACAATTTTCCAACTAATGTTATTTTTAATGACAAAAAAACTATTAATACTTGATTCATTGATACAATGGCATATATAAAAGAAAATTTGAGCAGTTTTGTAAAAATGGAACCCACTTTTGAAGACATGGGTACCACTCTTACGGCTGCTTTAATTTATTTAGATGAAAAAGAAATATATGTTTTTAATGTTGGGGATTCTAGAACCTATATTTATAATGGCTATCTACATCAAGTAACCGAAGATCAAAATTTAAAAAATGAACTTTTAAGGGCAGGAGAAATAAATTTAAGGCAAGCTCAAAAGCTTTATGATGGCAATAAATTAACGAGCTGCATTGGTCCTAAAAAAGTAATGAATCCTGAAGGAATTATTTATAAAAAAGATTCAAATCCTCAATACATTATTTTAACAAGTGATGGGCTACATGATTTTATTGAAAAACCACTATTTGAAAGAGTAATTCAGAATATGACTACTTCTATAGAAGAAAAGGCCACTCAATTGATTGACTATGCTAAATTGAATGGTTCAAATGATAATATTTCAGTAGTAATAGTGGAGCTTTAAAATGAGTGTAAATTTAGCAAAATATAAAAATTTAAATAAACATTTTGAAGATTTTAAAGAAATAGGATCAGGTGGTTTTGGAATAGTCTATAGTGCAACATATAAAAAAAATGGCAAACGTTATGCCATCAAACTTTTGACTTGCAATGATTTAACGAAAAAAGAAACAACCAAGATGCGTTTTAGAAATGAAGTTAACTTATTAAAAAAAGTAAAAAGTGAAAATGTTGTTAGAATGTTTGGCAGTTTTATTTCAGAAGAAGAAAGTTATTTAGCGATGGAATTAATTGAAGGAACTAGCTTAAAAAATCTTCTTAAGAAAAAAGGCAAAATGAATCCCGATGAAACGGTAATTATTGCTAAAGAAATTTGCCAAGGATTAATTGATATTCATAAAAATGATATAGTTCACCGTGATTTAAAACCAAATAACATTTTAATTAATAATCAACGTATTGTTAAATTAATTGATTTTGGAATTTCTTTATCAGATGAATCTCTTAGATTAACAGCACAAAATAAACTAGTTGGTTCTGTTCAATATGTTGCTCCTGAACTTGTAACAAAATCTTCTAATCCTTCAGTTCAAAGTGATATTTATGCTTTTGGTATTATTCTTTATGAAATGCTTTCGGGAAAATTGCCTTATTCAGGAACAGATCATCAAGCAATTGCTTTAATGCATGTTAATAATGAATTTCCTCCATTAGAAGGAGCAGGAAAAACAATACCTCAAGCATTAGAAAATATTATTATTAAATGTACTGCTAAAAATATTGCTGATCGTTATTCAACATGTACTGAACTTTATCGAGACTTAGTAACTTGTTTAAGCATAAAAAGAGTAGATGAACCTAAATTAATTTTAGGAAAACCTAAAAAAAATGTAGTTGAAAAAGTTAATAGTAAAGCATTTACAATTTCTTTAATTATAATAGGAATTTTATTAATAGCAATTGCTATTATTTTAGGTGTTTTATATGTTGGAGGAAAGTTATAAATGGAAAAAGGAAAAATAGTTAAATCAGTAGCAGGCTTTTTTGATATAAAAAGTTTTAGTGATCATCAAATTTATCGAGTAAGAGGTAGTGGAAAACTTAGAATGCTTGATATGAAACCAATTGTTGGAGATAACGTAGAATTTGTTAAAAATGAATTAATTCATCGAATTTTGGGAAGAAAAAACTTTTTTATTCGCCCAAAAATTGCTAATGTTGATCAAGCTATTGTAGTAATGTCTTTAGTTGAACCAGAATTTAGTTCTAAACTTGTTGATAAATTTTTAATTATTATCGAAAATAAAGATGTTACCCCTATTATTGTTTTAACTAAAAAAGACTTAACTTCCGAAAGTAAAATTAATTATTACAAAGACCAAGGATATAAGGTTTATGAAATAAATTATGAAACAAATGAAGGATTTGGCGATTTAGTATCTATTTTTAGTAATAAAACTAGTTTTTTTGTTGGTCAAACGGGAGTTGGTAAAACCACTTTAATAAATTATTTAGCAAAAACTAACTTTGCTACTCAAGAAATCTCCAAATCATTAAATCGAGGTAAACACACTACTAGAGAAGTTAGTTTAATTGATTTTAATGGTGGTGAAATTATTGATACCCCAGGTTTTTCGTCCATTGAATTTGATCTAACAATAAATGAAATGCCAACTGCTTTTAAAGTGTTTAGAGAAGCTTCTAGGGAATGTAAATTTGCAGGTTGTAAACATTACTTAGAAAAATTAGAAGATTGCAAAGTAAAGCAACTAGTTAAACAAGATATTATTAAACAAGAACGTTATGATAATTATGTTAGCTTTTTAGAAAGATTAATAGCTAAATAAAGAAGGAAGCAAATATGAAAAAAATTAGTCCATCAATTTTAGATGTAAAAAAAGATGAATTAGTAAATTATGTTAGTACTTTAATATCATGAGGCGTTAGCAATATTCATTATGATGTTATGGATAATATTTTTGTTCCAAATGTAGCTTTAGAATATAAAGAAATTGAAAAAATTTATCAAAAGGCCCCAAGGCATACAATGGATATTCATTTAATGGTTAAAGATGTCTTAGGATATTATGAAATGTATAAAAATATTGCTGATATTATTACTTTTCACTTTGAAGCAATTTCACTTGATGATTTAAATTCTTTAATTATTAGAGCTAAAAACGATAATAAAAAATTAGGTTTAGCAATTAAACCTAATACAAAAATTGAAAAAATTTTACCTTATATAAAATATTTTTCTCTTATTCTTATAATGAGTGTTGAACCCGGTTTTGGAGGTCAAAAATTTATTCAATCGAGTTACGATAAAATTTTTGAACTAAAGAAATATATTAAAAATAATAAATTAGAAACAATTTTAGAAATTGATGGCGGTGTTAATTTAGATAATATTAAATATTGTTTTGATGCTGGTATTGATTTAGCAGTAGTTGGTTCATATTTAGTAAAGAATTTTTCTAAAGAAACAATCGATAAACTTCTTAACTAACAATATTATTTTTGCTTAATAAAAGGAGTTTTTAACAATTTTCCTTTTTATTTTTTGTATTTTTTATTAACTTTTTTATAAAATAAATTATTGCAATTTACTTTTGAAAAGAGGAATTATGCTTGAAGTTTCACATCAAAAAGGGTTCTTTTCATGAAAAGGGAATCATCTTAATTTTACTGGCGCTTCTACTATTATTTTTTATTTATTTTTTGCTTTAACAATTTTAGCTAGTTTTTTACTTTGAATTTTTAGAAATCCTATTAGAAGAAATTACCAAAATAGAGAAACAATAATGAAAATGAAAAAAAATAATTTTTGAATTTTATTTGGCTCAATATCATTATTTCTTTTAATGGCAAGATCTTTTATTTTACTTTTTACAAAAATTCCAAGACCATGAGAATCCATTCCTCTTCATTTATGCAGATTAATGTTAATTTTTATTATTATTACCTTTATTACTAATAAATTTAGTTTTATTAAATATTTTGTTTTATTTGCAATTTTAGGAGCTTTTATTGCTTTTATTATTCCGGGCTTGGATTTTAGAACAGAAAAACAATTAAATTCACCATCTCCTATTGGAATAGACAATTTTTATTATTGAGATTATTTATTTGCTCATATTTATGTTTATGCATTATCTTTTGTATTATTAATTATTAATGATAATAATAAATATACTTTTAAACATGCATTAATTACTTTTGGTATGTTTTCAGCAATTTTTATTGTTATTTTCTTTATTAATTTTTTAACCAATAAATTTGCTAGTGAGTTATGAAAAACTAATTATTTTTATTTAGGTTTTAATAAATATAACCCATTTTATAAAGTGGGCGGAATTTTAACTCATTGACCTTATCATTTAATTAGTTATATAGTTCTATCATTTATCATACTTATTTTTATGGTTTTTGTAATTTCATTTCAAGAAATATTTTATTTAGATAAAGTTGAAAATAAATGGATTTTTAAAATTCAAAAATCAAAAATTTGATGTGAATATTGAAAATCATGTAAAGTTAAAAAATAATAAATTTAGTTATTTAAATGTTGTTTGTGATTTTTATTAAACATGACTTATTATGTTGATTTTAGTAGAGTTAAATCCCTTCTTTATTTGTAAAAATGTTAAAATATTATTAATAATATTTAAGATAGTTTAAAGGAAATAATATGCCAAGTTATCAACATGAGCAAGAATTGGAAAACAATTTAATAAGGCAATTAATAGATGATGGTTATGAGAAAGTTGATATAAGTAATTTAGATGAATTGAAAATTAACTTTAGAAGACAACTAAATATTCATAACAAAAATGAGCTAAAAAGTAAAGACTTATCAGATAAAGAATTTGAACAAGTAATGAATAAAATTAGTGGAAAATCTATTTTTGAATCATCTAAGATTTTAAGGAATACTTTTCTTATAGAGCGAGAAGATCATAGTAAAGCTCGTATAGAATTATTTAATAAAAATGAGTGATGTAAAAATATTTTTCAAGTAGCTCATCAAATAACTAATGATAACGGCAATTATACTAATAGATATGATGTTACTTTATTAATAAATGGTCTTCCTTTAGTACAGATTGAACTTAAGAGAAGAGGTGTAGATTTTATTGAGGCCTTTAGACAAATCGCTAGATATAAAAGAACTTCATTAACAAAAGGACTTTTCTCTTTCATTCAGTTTTTTGTTATTTCTAATGGAATAGACACAAAATATTTCGCTAATAATAATGATTTAAAAGAATCTTTCACTTTTTATTGAAGTGATAAAGAGAATAAAAGAATAAGTGATTTAAAAGAATTTCAAACTTCGTTCTTAAATAAATGTCATGTTGCTAAAATGATTGCAAGATACATGATATTGATTGAAAAAGATAAAAATGGTAATCCCGCATTATTAATTATGCGCCCTTATCAAGTTCATGCTGTAGAAGCTTTGATAAATAGAGCAACTGAAACTAGAAATAATGCTTATGTATGACACACAACTGGTTCTGGTAAAACATTAACTTCTTTTAAATTAAGCCAACTTTTATCAAATGAAGCAGAAATAGATAAAGTTATTTTTTTAGTTGATAGACGGGATTTGGATTCACAAACATTAACTGAGTTTAATAGTTTTCAAAAAGATTCAGTTGACCAAACTGATACAACTAAAAAATTATTATCAATGCTAAAAAAATCTGATTCAAAAATAATACTAACAACAATTCAAAAAATGTCGAAAGCTTGTAAATTAGATAAAAATGCAATAATATCTTCTTATTTAAATAAAAGAGTAATTTTTATTATTGATGAATGCCATAGATCACAATTTGGTGAAATGCATAAGGAAATTAGTAAAAAATTTCCAAATGCTCAATATTTTGGTTTTACTGGAACACCAATTTTTGAAGAAAACAAAAATCCCGATGATAGAACAACAAAGGATATTTTTGAAGATTGTTTGCATAATTATTTAATTAAAGATGCTATCGCCGACGGCAATGTTTTGGGTTTTAGTGTTGATTATGTGAAAACAGTTAAACTAAATCCTACTTGAGATAAAAGCGATGATAAAGAAGTTGATGATATTAATAGAGATGAAGTAATCGAAAAAACAGAAAGATTAAAAAAGATTGTAAGAAATATTTTAGATATTCATGATATTAAAACAAAAAATAGAACATTCAATGCTCTTTTTGCAATTAAAAACATTAAAATGCTTATTAAATATTATGACTTGTTTAAAAAAGAAAATCATAATCTTAAAATCGGAGCTATTTTTACTTATGGTCAAAATGAGGATTTAGAAGGTCGAGATGAACATTCAAGAGAATCTTTAGAGAGAATAATAAAAGATTACAATCAAATTTATAAAACAAATTTTTCAACTGAAATTTTTTCAAATTATTTTCAAGATATTTCTAAAAAAATAAAAAATGGACAAATTGATATAGTATTGGTTGTTGGAATGTTTTTAACAGGATTTGATGCAAAATGTTTAAACACAATTTATATCGATAAAAGATTAAAAAATCATAATTTAATACAAACTTTTTCAAGAACTAATCGTGTTTATGACCAAAATAAAACTTGAGGAAATATAGTTTGTTATCAAACTACAAAAAAAGATGTTGATGAAGCAGTAAAACTTTTTTCAAAAGAAAATTCAACAAATAGTGTTCTTGCAAAAGAATATGAAGAATATTTAGAAGATTTTAAACTTGCCATTTTAAAACTAAAAAGTTTGTTTTCTTCAGCCAATGATGTTTATTTAGGTGACGAAATGAATAGATTAAAATCATTTATTTTGTCTTTTAGAGATGTTTTAAAACTAAAAAGCAAATTAAGCAATTTCACTGAATTTGATTTAGAAAAAGCAAATGCTGGAATTACAGAACAAGAATATCAAGATTATGCAGGAAAATATGAATCTGTATCGAGAGAAATTACTAAACAAAAAAAATCTGATCAAGTTTCAATAGTAGATGATATTGACTTTTGTATTGAATTGCTTAAAAACGACAAAATTGATGTTGAATATATAAAAACCATGATTTCATCAAATCAACAAGAACTAATTAAAGGAAATAAAGAAAAAATTCAAGATATTCTTAATATTCTCGATAAACCATCAACCGAATCATTGAGATTAAAGTCAAATTTAATTAAAGATTTTGTTATTAAAATTATGCCAACTTTAGATAGACATGTAAGCGCCTGAGAAGAGTATCTTAAACTTGAAAATGAATCTCGAGAAATAGAAATTAAAAATAAGGCAATAGAATTTGGGTTAAATTATGAAACTTTGAATAGTTATATCTCTTATTATGAATACTATAATGATGTAGACATAATTAAAATAGAGAAAGATCTTAAAAACAATCCTAAAGTAAAAGAATACAAAGAAAAACACAATGAATTAGCAATGTTTACAGCAAGAAAATCAATGAGAAATGAAATAATTGAATTTATAAAATACGTGGTTAATAAATATATGTAATAAATAAAGGAAAAATTATGCCAACTGAAGAAAAACAAAAAAATCAACAAAGTGAACTTCATAAAAGATTATGAGATATAGCTAACGATTTAAGAGGCAATATGGAGGCGATTGAATTCAAGAATTATATTCTTGGATTAATCTTTTATCGCTTTTTGTCGGATAATTTGGAAAGTAAAGTTAATGAAATATTGTCAGAGGATAACATTACTTATGAGGATGCTTGGAATAATTTAGATGTACAAAAAGAACTAAGTGAAAATTTGCTTAACAAGGGTGGAATAGGGTATATTATTGAACCTAAATATTTATGAAAGAAAATGATTAATCTTATTAAAACCAACAAATTTTTAATACAAATATTACAAGATGCAATTAATAAATTATCTAACTCTATTTTAGGAAAAGATTCTGAAGAGGATTTTATAAATCTTTTTGAAGATATGGATTTAGATTCAAGTAAATTAGGAAAATATGAAGAAGATAAAACAAAATTAATCTCTAAAGTAATGCTAAATATTGATGATATAGATTTTGAAATGCATAATGTTGAAATTGATGTTTTGGGTGATGCGTATGAATTTTTAATTTCTAAATTTGCTTCAACCGCTGGTAAAAAAGCTGGAGAATTTTATACTCCTCAACAAGTTTCTAAACTCATTGCCAAAATAGTAACTGCATCTAAAAAAGAATTAAAAAATGTTTATGATCCTACTTGTGGCTCAGGCTCTTTACTTTTACGTGTTGCTAAAGAAAGCAAGAAAATTGGTAAATTTTATGGCCAGGAAATGGTATCAACAACATTTAACTTAGCTAGAATGAATATGTTACTTCACCATATCCCATTTGATAGATTTAACATTGTAAATAATGATACTTTGGAACACCCTTCTAAAGATCATTTAAAAATGCGATTTGATGCTGTAGTAGCAAACCCACCTTACTCGGCTAAATGAAGCGCTGATCAAAAATTTTTAGATGATGAACGTTTTAGTGCTTATGGAAAATTAGCACCTAAATCTAAAGCAGATTATGCTTTTGTTCAACACATGATTTACTTATTAGATGATAATGGAACTATGGCAGTTGTTTTACCACATGGAGTTTTATTTAGAGGAGGCTCTGAAGCAGTTATTAGAAAATACCTTATAAAAAATAAAAATTATTTAGATGCAGTAATTGGACTTCCAGCTAATTTATTTTATGGAACACAAATTCCGACTTGTATTTTAGTATTTAAAAAATGCAAAACTAATGATAATGTTTTATTTATTGACGCTTCAAGAGAATTTGACTCGGGTAAAAATCAAAATATTTTAACTGATGAAAACATTGAAAAAATTTTTAAAACATATTTAGAAAGAAAAGATGTTGATAAATATGCCCATTGTGCTACATTGAAAGAAATAGAAGAAAATGAGTATAATTTAAACATTCCTAGGTATGTAGATACATTTGAAGAGGAACCAGAAATTGATATTCACGAGGTTTTAGCTAATATAAAGAAATTAGAAGAAGAAAAAAATTCATTGGATAAAGAAATAGAAGTTTATTTAAAAGAATTGGGAATTATAGAAAAATAGGTATTATGACAAACATTATTAATAAAAAAATCCCAAATGTTCCAGCTTTGAGATTTCCAGAATTTAAAGACATATATGTATTTACGAATTTTTCTAGTATATTTTCTTTATATAATTCTTTATCTGATAAAAATTACGAGGATTTTAAGTCCGAAAAAAGTAATTCAGAATATATAACTTATTTAAATGTTTTTGAAAATGTAATAATAAATGTAAAGAGAAATGAAAAAGTTTATATAGACGAACTAGAAAAACAAAATAAAGTGAGATGCGGTGATATTTTTATAACACAATCCAGTGAAACACCTAAAGAAGTAGCTTTTTCTTCTGTATTATTGGATAATATAAATAGTTGTTATTTAAATAGTTTTTGTTTTGGAATGAGACCTATAAAAATGTTAAATTCATTATATTTTTCATATATGATACGATCTCCGCTATTAAGAAGAAGAATTTTTCCTTTGGCGCAAGGTATAACTAGATTTAATTTAAATAAAGTTCATTTTTTCGAAAAAATGAATATTATTATTCCTAATTTAAACGAGCAAACTAAAATTGCCAATTTTTTATCATTAATTGATAAGCAAATTGAATTACAAAATAAAATCATTAAAGAATATAAATTACTTAAAAAAGGAATAATAAACAATATTTTTAATTTTTTTATAAATAATAAAAAAAATAGTGAATACAATTTTCAACAAATTTTTAAAAAATATAAAAGAGTAAATAACAATGTTTATAGTCAATTTACAATTGGGAAAAATGGGTTGAAACTTATTTTGGATGAAAAAATAAAATATCAATTAGATAAACATATAATATTTGATCCCAACTCATGTATTTTTGGATTAGGAATTGATGAAATCGGAATATCAATAAATGAAACAGGATGCTGTAGTCCAGTTTATAAAACCTATTTTATAAATCAAAAAATTTTAAATAGTTTTTTTATTAAGCTATTTATAAATAAATATTTAAATAATATTAAAAGATATATAACTAGGAAATCAACAAGGCGCAATTTTGAAATAGATTATAAAGAATTAATAAAAACAAAATTTACTATACCCAATTTTTATTATCAAAGCAAATACTCAAATATTTGTATTTCATTAGAAAATCAAATTTCACTAATGTTAAACATTCACAAAAATCTTTTAAAATTTAAACACAATTTGTTAGTTAAAATGTTTATTTAAATTAAATAAAAATATTTTGTAAGAAATAATTTTTAACTTGTAATAAGTTTTTACTTAACTCAATATTAAGCATTAATTTATGTTCAATAAATTCTAATAATTTAGATATTTCATTTTGAATATCATTAGATGGCAAATAAATAGAAATATTCAAAAAGTCTTTAATGGAAACTGCCGTTCTTTCGTAAACCGTTCCTTGTTCGTACTTTCTAGCCATGTTAATAAATTTTGTATTTGTTAAATAATAAGAAATGTATCTAATATTAAAATTTTTCTTTGCATAAAGAACTACATATATAGGTGATATTATTGCCGCTCCAAATTTATTTAAACAAATTACATTAAATTTTAAATTTGCAGGATTATAGCAAATATCATTTAATCTAGTTATTTTATATTTTTTAGACTTATTTTTAACTAAAAAGTCTCTATCATATCTATTGGTTTTAGGTTCTATTCCTTCTTTAGAAAGAGTTGCATGAATTACATCATTATTTTTTTCTGAATATTCTTTTCGTTCAATAAAAACGTCTGATAATTTGAGTTTTGTTGTTTTAAATTTATCACTAAAAAAAATATTACTTATTTCTTTTTAAGCAATTTATATTCTTTAATGATTTTATTTTGTAATTCAATTTGCTTATCAATTAATGATAAAAAATTGGCAATTTTAATTTGTTCTAATAGTGAATTTGGTGTATTAATACTTCCTTTTAAAAAATTAAAATTAGATATATTCATAGTGTGTTTAGCTCCTATATGAACTAGAGGCTTTAAATAATTATTCAATCTTGAATCTAATGAAAATAGATATTCTAGGAAGATGGGGTAAAAATTTAATTTTGCTTTAAATACACCATATAAAGTTGAAACAATTCCTTCATCTTTGCGATTTACTTTAATTATTCCAAATGGACAAGTTGCAAGAGGGCTTTTAGTATAGACAATATCATTGTTTTGAATTATATTATATTTTGAAAGGTTTTTGCCAGCAAAAGATCTACCTAGTAATTCTATTTGATTGATAATTCCATATTCTTTTGATACAGAATATACATTCTTTTTTGTGTATTTAAAACCATTCTTTTTAATACTAATATTCAATATTTGATTTAAACAAATTAAAGATCAATTATCCTTAAATTCACGAAATCTCAAAGCTGGAACATAAAATATTTAAATTCTTGTTTTATTTACATAAGAGACAATTTATTTACAATTAAAAAGTTAGCTGGTGCCAACCTTTATTTATTTTATAGATTTAAACATTTTGTTAATTAGTTTTCTTTTTTGCTCCAAATTGGGATGTACATATAAATTTAAAGTTGTAGTAATGTTAGCATGTCCTAATAAGACAGAAACTGTTTTGTAATCCCCATTACTTTCAATACATCTAGTAGCAAAACTATGTCTAAGACCATGAAACTTAATATAAGAAAGTCCCAATTTTTTAATTAATCGTTTGTAATAATTTCTATATGTTCTTGGTTCAATTGGTTTTTCTTTATTAGTTAAAACATAATATGATTTATTAACAATTTTCATTGCTAATTTGATTATTCTTAATAATTCATAAGATAATGGTATCTCTCGATAGGAATTTTTAGTTTTGGGTTTATCTATAATTAATCTAGTTTGTTTACTATTTTTATTATTATCATCAATAGAATAAATTCTTTGCAGTGTTTTAGAAACAAAAATGACACCTTTTTCAATATCAATATCATTTCAAGTCAAGGCACAAACTTCTCCAATTCTTAGTCCTGTTAATAAGCATATATAAATGCCTAAATTTTTAAAAGTGAAATTATTTTCAATATAATTTAAAATTATTTTTTCGTCTCCTCTACTTAAAATTTCTAAATTTTTATTTTCTTTTTCGGTTGGATATTTAATGTTCATTTCTCTATATTCAAAATAATTATTTTTAACAGCAAATTTAATTATCATTTTTAAAATTATCACTATATCCCTAATTGTTTTAAGTTTAAGCCCTTTTTTAATAGTATCTAGTACAAATTGTTGAATATGATTTTCTTCAATTTGATGTAAAAATCCAAAATATGGAATAATATGATTTTTGATTAATAATCAATAAGCAGAATATGTAGATGTTTTTACATATTCTTTTTTAATTTCTATTCAGTTTTTTGCAATTTCAGCAAGATTTTTTTTGACCATAATTACCTCCTTTGGTCACAAGTAAGTATAAATTTATGCCTTTTAGATTTATTGATTTATAATATAAAAATATGTTAATAGTTACATTTATTGTGGCATATTTGCCCGTGTTCATCTTGTTTCTTATTCAATTACTTTTAAATTCATTAATTGATAGAATAAATAGAAAATATTCTTCTACTTTTGTAAATGATCTAAATTTTAAGTTTGAAAAGTGAATAATTACTAATTTCAAAATTAATGCAATTGCTTTTATAACAATGATTTTTATTGTTATTTATGTTGAGATAATCATTTCTTATTTTAAATTAGTAGATTTCCGCAAATTTTTAGTTGAAACTTTGCATATAGAAATTATAAGATTTAATTTATTTTGAGGAATATCAATAGTTATATGCGTAATAAATTTAATTATTATGCTATGAAAAATATATATCAAGAGAAAATTCAGTGATGAAAACAATAATGGCAATGATTTAAACTATATAAAATATAAAACAAAATATGAAGTTAGATATGAATATGATGAGGAAATATAAAAATTTATAGGAGACAAAAATGAGTAAAAAAATATATGTAGCTGGTGGATGTTTTTGAGGTGTCCAAGCTTATCTTAAAAAAATTAATGGTGTAATTAAAACTCAAGTAGGGTATGCTAATTCTAAAATTAAAAATCCATCATATGAATTGGTGAAAGCGCATGTTACTGACGCCGTAGAAGCAGTAGAAGTTATTTATGATGAAAACTTTTTAAAATTAGAAACAATAGTCGAAAAAATATTTTCAGTAATTGATCCAACTGCTAAGGATTATCAAGGACCCGATTATGGCAGACAATATCGTAATGGTTTTTATTATGTAAATGAAGAAGATAAAGAAACTTTAGAGAAAACTATATCTTATCTTGCTAAAAATATAAAAGGTCAAATTGCAACAGAAATTATGAAATTACAAAACTTTTATTTGGCAGAGGAATACCATCAAGATTATGTTGATAAACATCCGGAAACAATTTGCCACATTAAATTTTAGAGAATAAAAAATATGAAATTTATTTTTAAAACTAATGAACCATTGGATAAGTTAGTTAGTTTTATAATTCAAAAAAATCCTGAAGCAATTTTACTTAATGGAGAACTTGGCGCAGGTAAAACAACCTTGGTAGCGCAACTAGCAAAAAAACTTGGTGAGAAAAAAGCTGTTATTTCACCAACTTTTAATACTATTTTAGTTTACGATAAATTAGTTCATATAGATGCATATAAATTAAAAGGTGATTTGTTCGCTTATGAGGATTATTTTGAGAATAAATTAGTTGCAATTGAATGAGCAAATAATATTAAACATAATTTTAAAAATTATTTAGAAATAAATGTTTTTTTTGATAAGAATCAAAATCACATTTTTGAGATTATTAATGGGGTTAAATAATGAAAATGTTTCTAGAAACGAGTTTAGATAATTTATATTTATGTTTAATTGATAAGAATGATAAAGTAATCAATAAAATTAATATACCTTCTTTAGTAAAAAAAACAGATGTGTTATTTGAAAATATAAATATCCTTTTTAAAAATATTAATGTTTCAATTAATGAATTAACAGATATTTATACAACGTTGGGTCCAGGTAGCTTTAGTGGTGCAAGAATAGGATTTTTATTTGCGAGAACTATTTCTCAATTATCTAATATTAAATTATATGTTTGTGAAACCTATTTACTTTTTAAAAAACAACTTGAATTAAGTAAAAATTCGAAATCAGAAATCAAAATTAAAGCAAACAAATATAGTGTTTACAAAATCAAATTTAGTAATAAAAAAATAATTTCAACTATTGAAGAAAACAAAAATGACTATGATATTTTTAATTACCAATTGTTTGAAAATAATGTTAGTCAATTTTTAAAGATATTTAGAGAAGTTAAAAATCCAATGGATATAGAACTTTGCTATTTGCACGAACCTCAAATTGGAGGTATAAAATGCTAATATTTGCCATTGAAAGTTCACATGATGATACTTCTTTTGCCTTGCTAAAAGATAATAAATCAATATGGATGAAAACATTTAGTCAAACTGAAGTTCACAAAAAATATGGTGGAACAGTTCCTGAAATTGCTTCAAGATTGCATGTAAAAAATATTGGTTTGCTTATAGAAGAATTAAAAAAACAAATTAATATAAATAGTATTGATTATATCGCATATACTAAAGAACCAGGACTAATAGGTTCACTTCATGTAGGTTATGTAGTAGCAAATAGCATTGCTTTAATTATCAATAAACCAATTTTAGATTTAAATCACTTAGAAGGTCATTTTTATTCAGCATTTATTGAAAAAGAAGTTGAATATCCTGCATTAGGATTACTTATTTCGGGTGGGCATTCTCAATTAATGTTATATTCTTCAAAAAATAATTATGTATTATTAGGTGAAACTCAAGATGATGCTGTTGGTGAAGTATATGATAAAGTTGCTAGAAAACTTAATTTAGGATTTCCGGGCGGGCCTTTAATTGATCAAATTTGAGAAAAAAATAAAAATAAATATCAAGAAATTTTTACTATTCCAAAAACTAGTAAAGAATTGGATTTTTCTTTTAGTGGCATAAAAACACATGTTATTAATTTAATTAATACAAGTTTGAACAGAAAAGAAAAAATTAATATAAATAAAATTGCAACTGAGTTTCAAAATACTATTGTTGCTTATTTAAAAGAACATATGGTAAAAGCAATTAATATATATAAACCAAAATGCGTTGCTTTAATTGGTGGAGTTTCAGCAAACAAAGCAATTCGAGAAATGTTTTTAAAATTACATAAAAATGTATACTTGCCAAAATTAGAATATACAACTGATAATGCTATGATGATAGCTAGACTAGCATATGAAAAAATTAAAAAGGGTTAATGACTCTTTTTTTATTAAAAAGCGATACAAAACCATTAAAAAATGAATAATTATTTGTAACTTTATATCTAATTGAATATGAAATTAAATTAGTAATTGCAATTAAAATTACTCCAATTCATAAATATGAAGCTATATCTGACATTTCTCTAGAAATTGATAAAGTGGACTTAATTCCCAATAAGCAAGAGGCGTAAATTCCATATGAAATAAAGTTTCTTGTTATTTTCTCAATTTCAAAAGTAATAAAAGTAATAAAGTCCAATTTTATTGTAGGAACAATGAATTTGTTATATATTTTTCATTTACTTCAACCTTGTTTGGTTAAATTATTTATTTTTTGTTGATCGATTTTGTTTATTGAATTTTCTAAATTTCTTACTAAACTTGAAGCACTGTGAATACTAAATGCTATTACAAAGCTAATAGGATTTCCAATAAAAATAGGATTGAAAATAAAGAATAAAACAATAATTGGAACACCTCTAATAAAAGTATTAATAAATTTTAAAAATAAAGAAATGTTTTTGTTGTTAATTTTGTTATTAATAAAAAATAGTTTTAAAAAACTAATAATATAAGTAAAAATTGTACTTATAGTTATTAAACTAATGAATTCAATAATAATTTTAAAAATATTATTGTCATTGTATGTTTTTGTGTGTAAATCATTTCAATTTGGATTAAAAAAATTTTTAAATTCTTGTCATCCTGCAATTTTGTAATATTTTTGTCCAATTAGTAATTTAATAGATAATGCTATCAAAGTAATAAAAAGTGTAAATATAAGAACTTTTATTACTTTTTTTATTAAATTATTTTTTTCATATTCTTTAGTTTTTATTTTTAAGGTTTTGGTTTCTAAAAATAATTCAGTATAACCAATATGAATTATTTCTAACAAAAATAAAAAAGAAATTAAAACAAAAAGTGGAATAAATAAATTTGAATAATGTTGGGAACCAAGTTCTGGTACATTTAACAAAATTCCAATTCCTAAAAATCCTAATTTAGATAAAATAGAGTTTCACCTTAAGTTAGATTCAAAAGCATAAAAAATATAATTAGTAAATTTCATTTTTATTTGTGGTCAAATTTCTTCATAAAAAGCCATAAATTTTGATTTTTTTATTTTTGTTAAATGATAAAAAATACTAAAATCAATGTTTTCAATTGCTTGAGAAAAATATTCATGAAGTCAAAGTCAAGTAAACCAACTAAGAATTAAAGTTATGGCTAAAGTTTTATCAAAAGAAATGCTAAAAATGTATATAAATATAAGCTCGGGTAAAATCCTTAAAAAAGTCGTTATTATTTTAAATAATCCTGCTATATATTT
Organism: Metamycoplasma buccale; assembly: GCF_046774455.1. Taxonomy (GTDB): domain Bacteria; phylum Bacillota_I; class Bacilli_A; order Mycoplasmatales; family Metamycoplasmataceae; genus Metamycoplasma; species Metamycoplasma buccale. The sequence continues at coordinate 227,479 of NZ_CP177249.1, forward strand.
ATTTACCATTTTGTAATTTGAAAAATATGAAGTTATAAAAGCCAAAATAACTCCAATAGCAGTCCCTAAAAAAGTAATTTTGATACTGTAAAATAAAAATGAAAATGACAAAGCAAAAAGATTTTGCTTACCATAAAGCAAACTTTGATTGGAAATATTAAAAAATTTGCCTATATTTTCTCAAAATAAATTAAAGCCATATTTTGCAAATCTAAAATTGATATTGCTAATAAAAAATAATAAAATTCCAATAATGAAAAATCAAAATACAACTTTTCACCCTATTTTAATATTCCCCTTAATATTTAAATTTTTATTTGATATTTTTTCTTTAAAAATTCCATAAGTTAGCTTTATTTTATTAGACATTTATATTCCTAAATCTTCATATGGTTTTATTACCTCTAAATCTGGATTTTGAATTATTCTATAACCATTAAAACCGACTCTAGGTCCATATGAATCTAAATTATTTTTTCAAACATTATATATTGCTTTAGCCAGCAATTTTCTTTTTATTTCATTTAAAAATTTTGAAGCTACAAAAACATTATATTTAAGAGGTTCAGTAACTGTTAAGAATTCAATTTTTTCTTCTTTATTTTCAGGACTATAATAATCAAGTTTTTTATTATTTTTTTGATTGTTAGTATATGCAAATGAACCTAAATCATCAAACATAATATGATAATTCTTTAATTCACCTTTTCCTATGTCTCTTGCTCTTCCTTCTTTATATTTGTCTTTATGATTTAGTCTATCTTCTTCAAAAGAAGTAAAGCGATTTCCTTCTTTATTAAAGTGCTTTTTGAAAAGTGCTTGCTGTAAAATATATTTGCTACCACTAGTTTTTTTACCAGTTACAATTCCAAAATTTCTAAAAGTATTTCAATCTTTATTTTCTCAAGCTTTTTTAATTTCTTTTAATATTTTTTCATTGCCTCTTATCATCACTAACCCACGATAAAAATCGACAAGACTTTTTTCGTCATAGAAATATTTATATTTTGATCCGTCTCATTCATATTCTTTTTTGTCTCAATCACTAAATTTTTTTCTATTAAACATTTCTTCTGCTTTTTTTGCAATTTCAACAAGTGGATCATTAGATAATCCATTTTTATATTTTGAAAAAAATTTATCAAATTTAAATGCATGAGTTAATGTTTGGAGTATTGGTATTAGATTTTTTTTATGACTTGATGAGTTAAAAAGATAACTAGTCATAACGCCAATATCACTAGCACCTTTAATTATATTTTGAGCAATATCATTATTTTCTTCAATAAATGAAACATTGGCATTTTCATTTTTTCATTTCTTAGTTACTTCATTTTCATTTTTTAATTTGTTATATTCCTTAACTATTTCAGTAAAAAAACTAGGATCTAAATTTTTATCTCAAGGAGCATTAACTGAAAAATTCAAATAGCTAGTACATGACACTAGGCAAAATGGGATTGGTGTAAAAGTTATTAATTGCAATAAATGATTGATTTTTTTCATAATTTATCCTACTTGTTTTATGTTAATTATAACTATAAGAAAAACCTAATTTCTTTATTTTTTTTGATTGTAAATATAATTTTATATATATTAAACAAAAATAATGAGGAGAAAAATATGAAAAAAAATTTAAAAATAATGCTTAGCATGGTTAGCATTGCAAGCATTATAACACCTAGTTTAATATCTTCAAAATGTGACAAAAAGGACAAAGTTGATACTTCTTTAGAAGATAACCTAAAATCAATTACTGCTGATGTTTTAAATAAAGAAAATAAATTAGCAACAAGTATTAAGAGTATTAGTGATATTACTTTTTCAAATTATGACAAAAATAAATTTGAAGTTGTTGAAGCAACTTTTAGTTATGAAACAAAAAACGTTGTTACTCTTACTTTTAAACTAAAAGATAAACAAACTAATAAAGTAAGTCAAAGTAAAACTATTAATATTAGTGGTTTTATGGCTACCACACTTGATTTTTGAAAAACCAAAGCATTAGTAGAATGAAATAATGCTTACTCTGATATAGTTAAACAATTGCCAAATATAGTAGCTAATTATGATTTAAAAGATGAAACTAAAACTCGACTTTTAACTTCACAAAAAAGCATTTATGGAAAATTAAAAAATGATAAAGAAATTTACAAAGTTTTAGAAGCATGAATTTTAAATTTAAATAAAAAGGATGTTCAAGAAGATGGGGGACTTTTACATGATATAAATAACATTATTCCCACCATTTATGAAAAAGTTAAGGAATTACTAGAAAAATTAAATTTATCAAATGATTTAAATGAACTTGTATTTAAAAACATTAATAATATGATTTCTACACTTGTAACCTCAACAATTAATAAATTACCAAAAATACTAAAAATAAAAGAAACTAATCCTGATTTTTCAATAGAACAAATTATGGAGGAATATGCTAAACAGAACCCTAAAGACGACTTTATGGGGTCAATAAAGAATCTATTAATGGGTGATAATTTCATCTATAAATTTTTAAGTGGAATTTCTAAAAATATTATTAAAAATCCAAAAATAGCTCAAATTGATAACATTCAGGCAAAGACTAATAAATTTTTAGAAACATTTAAAGATTTGTCAAGCATTTTTGATAAAGAATTAGAAGAATATAAAAAGATTGCTGGAAACTCAATTTTCAACTTTAATATTATTAATTTTTTCACTAATTTAACCAACAAAATTTTAGAATTACAAAATAAAAATTTATCAGAAGCATTTTTAGATAAAGAAGATAGAGCGGCTTTTAAAGAAGCATGAGATAAAGAAATGCAAAAATTTGTTGACTTTGGTTCTTCTTTAATCAAACAATTAGTGCCAATTGCTTTAAAAACATATCAAGTATTTAATGAAATTGCAAGTGAAGGAATGACTATTGATAAGGCTAAAAAGCAATTTGAAAATGGTTATAAAAATTATTATAAAAATTTACCCCTTTTACTAAAACAAAAAGGATTAAATGATAAATTAATTGGTTTATTAACAAAAAAAGAGCAACTTGTAACAAGAGAAATTTTAACTGAAAGAAAACTAAAATCAAAAGTTTGAAATTCATATAATTCTCCTTTTGAAGCAATAGAAAAATTAACTACTGATTTGAAATTAAATAAAGAAACTAAAGAATTTATTTTATCAGCAATGGTGCAAATAAGTAACATTAGTTACTATGCCTTTATTGATTTAATTATTTCACATGCTAAATTAAGACAAGATAATCCCACCTTATCTGCTGAAGAATTATTAAAACTAAAAAAACCTTTGGATAGTACTTTTATTAAACAAATTGAAGAATATAAAGATATTATTAGTCAAGTTTTATCTAAATTTACTGATGAATTAGTTAATTTAACCATCACTCAAGATGACATTAAAGATATTGCGAATATTGATGAAATAGTTAAACCTTTAAAAAATTTTTACAATAATTTTTATGATGAATTTGCAAAAATTATTAACAATCACAAGGCTGAATTAGAAGACTTAGCTAAAAATCCTTTAAATGTAACAAAAGTTTTAAAAACAATTGCTGATGATTGAGAAAAAAGAAGAAATGAAGTAATATCATCATTAAAATTTGCTAATGAAACTGATAAGAATAAATTTATTTCTGCTTATAAAATAAAAACTGATTTATTAAAAGAATTCTTTAGTCCTACAGGACCTTTATTATCAGCTGCTATGAATATTTATAGTTCTCAAAATATCTTTATAAGTAAAATTAATAAATTAGATCTTAAATAATTATTTAAAATATTAATATATGCAAATAAAAATTGGAAAAATAATAAAAGCAAAAGTAGTTAAAGTTTGAAAGAATGTTATTATCTTAATTACAAAAGATAACGAAAAATGTCATTTAAATATTAATGAGATTTCAGACTACTTTATTAAAGATATTTCGTCAATGTTTGAAGTGGGGGACATTAAAGAAATTCAAGTAATTGATATTATGCCAAATCATGAATATCTTGTTTCTTTTAAAAAAATTCATCCTAAGGAATTAAGAAATCCTTTTTCATTTAGAATGGATAAGGATAATACCAATTTTGAAGCTTTGCTTGATTTTACTAATAAAGGATTAAGATATGGTAAATAAAATTCTTTTAGATATAAACTACGCCTTAAAACAAGAAGCATTGAAAAAATATCAAAATGAAATAACGGAAATTGCAAAGAAAATTGAAAAATATGACATTGAAGGTCATGAATTTTTTGGATTTAAAGATCCATACAAAAGCATTACCAAGGATGATTATTCAAAAATAAAAAAAATCTCCAAGCAATTAATTGAAAGCAATGTAGAAGTTTTAGTTGTAATTGCATCTAAACACATTTGTTTGCAATCTGAATCTTTAATAGAACTTGCTAGTGGGCTTAAATCAAATGATGCCAAATTAGAAATCTTATATGTAAACGAAAATATTAATGGTCGAGATATTGCTCAATTAGCTAGTTACCTAGATAATAAGAGTTTTGCTATTAATGTAATTTCCCAAAGTGGAGAAAACGCTGAAACTTTAATTTTATTTAATGAAATTAGACATATTCTTGAAAATAAGCTAGGTAAAACCAATGCTGCTAAATATATTTATGTGTCAACTAATAATAATTATGGAAAATTATTTACATTAGTAAAAGATAAAGGATACCAACACTTTATTATTTTTGATAATTCTACCGAAAAATACTTTTCATTCTCAGCTGCTACTTTATTTCCGCTAGCATGTGCGAATATAGATATTGATAAATTTCTAAATGGAGCTGCTAATGCTAATCAAGTTTATTCAAAAGATAATTTAGATATTAACTCTGCTTATGCTTATGCAGTAGCAAGAAAGATTCTTCATGATAATAAATACAACCTTGAATCGATAAATGTTTTTGGCAATAGTTTTTATCATTTAGGAGAACTTTTTAAAATGTATCTTGCTGAAAGTTCTGTTAAAAATAAAAGAGGGATTTTACCTATTTTAAATTTACAAAGTTCTGATATCAAAACTTTTGGGGAATCTTTGATTGGTAATGAGTTTAAATGTTTTGAAACAAATATTATTATCAATAAACCTAAATATGATTACCGTGTAGCTTATTATAGTGATCCAGAAGATTATATTTATAATCAATATTCTAATTTAACCTATAATAAAATTGCTAATGCGATTGGCAATACTATAATAGAAAATCATGTTATTCTTTATAAAATACCAAATATTAAAGTTAATATTGCTGATGATAATGATGAGACATTAGGATGAATAGTTACTTTTATTCATAGAGCTTCTATTATGTCGGCATACCTATTTGGATTTAATCCTTTTATTAATGAAGTACATAATTCTTATAATGTTGCTTTAATGAAAGAATTAAAAGATATTTCAGGAGGTAAAGATAATGACTAAAATTGGAATAGTAGGGGTTGGTGCTGTTGGTAGTACATTTTTATATGCTTGTTTAAATAGAAACTTCGAGGCAAATTATATTTTAATTGATGCCTTTCAGCCATATTCAGAAGCACAAGCAAAAGATTTAAATGACGCCGCATGTGCTATGGCAAGTAATGGATCAGTTTTTTGCTCTGGTTCATATAATGATTTAAAAGATGCAAAAATTGTTGTAATAACAGCTTCTGTAAAGCCAAAAAACGATAAATTAGAAGACCGAATGGAACTTTTAAATGATAATGCAAAATTAATAAAAGAAATTGCCGAAAATATTAAAAAATCTGGATTTCAAGGAATTACAATTATTGCAAGTAATCCCGTTGATTTAATGGCTTGTATTTATAAACAAGTAACAAAATTTGATGCTAATAAAGTAATAAGTTCAGGTACTATTCTTGAAACAGCAAGAATGAAAAAATTCTTATCTTCTAAATTAAATGTTAAGGCTAGTTCCATTAATGGCTTTGTTATTGGAGAACACGGATCACGTTGCATTGTTCCTTATGAAAAAATAAGAGTTGGTTTTAGCTCATTAAATGATTTTTTAGAAAATAAATTAATTGAAAAAAATTACTTAAACCAACTTTTAGAAGATGTTAAAAATGAAGCATTTGTAATCATTTCAAATAAAGGAATTACTAATTTTGGTATAGGTGAATCTTTAGCAGAAATTACAAGTGCTATTATTTATGATACTCAAGCAGTTTATTCATTAGGAGTAGAATTAACTAATGATTATAAAGCTAAAGGAATTTATTTTGGTCTTCCAGTAATTTTAGGAAGAAATGGCTATAAACATTTACCAAAAATTGAATTAAATAGAATTCAACAAAAAGAATTTGATAATTATTCTCTAGAAATTAAAGAGACTGCTATTAGAATGCTAAAAGACTTAAAAATTGATTATCAATTTTAATAAACTAAAACGTGCAATATTTGCATGTTTTTTATTGCAATTGTGTAAAATAAATGAAAGTAATGATTAAAAAAATAATTGAATTTAAAAACGTTTTTGCGACTTATAAAAATAGTAATGATTTAATTCTTCGAAATGTGAATTTTAGCATTAATGAAGGGGAAATGGTTGCAATTATTGGTGAATCTGGAGCAGGAAAATCTTCTATTTTTAATGCTATTTTAAATCAATTAAAAATAAAAAAAGGTGACATTTTTTATAATGAAAAATCTTTAGAAAAATATTCTAAGAAAGAATTTAAAAAAATATTAAATAAAATTGGTTTTTTAAGTCAAAGCACAAATTTAATCAGTATTGAAAATGTTTATGAAAGTATATTAAGAACATATACAAAATTCAAAAACTTTTTTTATCAATTTTTTAAAATTTTAACCAAAATCCAAAAAGAAGAAATTTATTCAACTTTAGATAATTTAAATATCTTTGATAAAGCTTTTACAAGAATATCTGAATTAAGTGGAGGACAACAAAAAAGAGTAGAAATCGCCAAACTTTTATTGCAAGAAGTTAATCTTATTTTAGCAGATGAACCAACTTCAAATTTAGATTTAAAAAATGCTCAAGAAGTAATTAAAATTTTAAAAACATTAAATGAAACTAAAAATATAACAATTTTAGTTAACATTCATGATTTGACACTTGTTAAAAACAATTTTAATAAATTTATTGCTATAAAAAATGGCAAAATTAGCACTATTGGTAACCCAAGCAACTTAACTAAAGAAATAATAGATGATTTGTACAATCATAATGTTGAATAAGTTTTATTCATTATTAATTTTACTTATGCTAAAATTTAATAAAATTAAATATTTATATAAGGAAACCAATGAATTCTATTGAAATTAGTAGTGAAGAGCGGAGTTATTTTATTATGTGTTCAATAAACTTTCATTGAGCATCCATTTAATTAAATAATTCTCTCCTTGTAATAAATTGCAATAAAGAAGGAGAAAATATGAAAGTTTTAAAAAACAATCAGATAATAAAAAATAAATCTGAATTAGGACTTTTAGAAAACAAAAATAGATTAATTGAAGCATCTAATAATGAAATTGATGTTGTTTTTTCTCACTTAAATTCTTCAATAAGAGGAATTAAAGATGAAGAAATAGTTGAAGAAAATCGAGATCAATACGGAAAAAATGTCATCAATAAAAAAGGTTCAGATAATGTTGCTAAAAGATTGTTTAGATCGTTTTTTAACTCTTTTAATATTATTTTATTAGTTTTAGCGATTATTTCAATGGTTATTGAAGTTATTCTACCTAAACCTGGTGAAAAACAATATGCCACCATGATTATAATTTTTACCATGGTTTTAATTAGTAGCTTGATTCATTTTGTACAAGAACAAAAAAGTTCATCAAGCGCTAATAAATTAATTCAAATTATTCAAACCACTTCTTTAATTGAAAGAAATGGTATTCTTCAAGAAATTCCACTTGAAGAAATAGTTGTAGGAGATATTGTTCATTTGGCAGCTGGTGATATTATTCCTGCTGATGTTAGAATTATTCAAGCAAAAGATTTATTTGTTTCCCAATCTTCTTTAACAGGTGAAAGTGAACCTATTGAAAAATATTCAATTATTGATAAAAAAGTTGATTATGATAATGTTACTGATCGCCCAAATTTGGCTTTTATGGGTTCTAATATAATTTCTGGATCAGCAAAAGCTATTGTGATTGTTACTGGTAATGGTACATATATTGGCCAAGTTGCATCTAAAGTAAATGAGAAACAAGTACCAACTAGTTTCGAAAAAGGTATGAAAAAAATTTCAATAATGCTAACAATAGTGATGGCAATTATTATTCCTATTGTATTTTTAATAGTTGGTTTTACTAATAAAGAACCCAAACCATGAATTAATGCTTTATTATTTGGTATTTCTATTGCGGTTGGTTTAACTCCTGAAATGCTACCTATGATAGTTACAAGCTGTCTTTCAAAAGGCGCAATTGCCATGGGTAAGAAAAAAACAATTATTAAAAATTTAAATTCCATTCAAAACTTTGGAGCTATGGATATTTTATGTACTGATAAAACTGGAACTCTCACTCAAGATGAAGTTATCTTAGAACGTCATTTAGATGTAACTGGTCAAGAAGATTCATATGTTTTAAAATACGCTTTTTTAAATTCATATTATCAAACAGGCTTAAAAAATTTATTAGATAAATCTATTATTAAAAGAACATTAGAATTGGCTGATGATATTAAAGAACTAGATAATCTAGAATTACATTTTGAAAAAGTAGATGAGATTCCTTTTGATTTTCATCGTAAAAGAATGTCAGTGTTAGTTAAATCTTTAAAAAATAATCGTATTAAGATGATTACTAAAGGAGCAGTAGAAGAAATTATTAGTGTTTGTGACAAAATTTATTTAGATGGAAAAGTACAAAAACTAGATAAAAAAATTATTAGAAAAGTCTTAAATAAAGTTCAAGAATTTAGCGAAGAAGGAATGAGAGTAATTGCTATTGCATCAAAAAATGATGCTTCAGCAGTTGGTAAATTTTCTGTTGCCGATGAAAAAAATATGACATTAATTGGCTATTTAACTTTTTTAGATCCACCTAAAGATTCAGCAGAAGATGCTATTAAAGAATTACATAATTTAGGAGTTGAAGTAAAAATTCTTACCGGAGATAATCCTCTTGTTACTCAAGCAATTTGCTCAAAAGTAGGAATTCCTTATGAAAAAATTTTATTAGGCAAAGACATTATTAATATGAGTGATGATGAACTTAAAATAGAAGTTGAAAATACTCAAATATTTGCGAAACTAAGTCCTGATCAAAAAGCAAGAATTATTACAGTTTTACGAAAAAATGGTCATGTCGTTGGCTATATGGGAGATGGAATCAATGATGCTCCTGCAATGAAAGTAGCAGATGTATCAATTTCAGTTGATACCGCAGTTGATATTGCTAAAGAAACTGCTAATATTATTCTTTTAGAAAAAGATTTAAATGTGTTGGCAACAGGAATAGTTGAAGGTAGAAAAACTCATGCAAATATCAATAAATATGTAAAAATGACAGTTTCTTCTAACTTTGGAAATATTATTAGTATTGTTATTGCATCAATTCTTTTACCATTTTTACCACTTTTACCAGTGCAAATAATCTTATTAAATTTAATTTACGATCTTTGCTGTGGAGCATTACCATGAGACAATGTTGACAAAAACTTTATCAAGAAACCAAAAAAATGAGAATATAAATCCACGCTTAGATTTATGCTTTGATTTGGACCTATTAGTACAATAGTTGATGTATTAACATTTACTTTATTAATGTATGTGATTATCCCTAACATGGTTGGAAGTCAATTTAAATCATTAAGCCCTACTGCTAAAGAAGAATTTAAAATGCTATTTTGATCAGGATGACTAATTCTTTCAATGTGGACTCAATCACTTGTTATTCATTTATTAAGAACTGGTAATATTCCTTTAATAAAATCTAATGCATCTACTTCTGTTATTATTATGACACTTTTGGGTATGGCAATAGTAACTGCAATTCCATATATTCCTAAAGTAAATACTGCTCTTAGTTTAGCACCTTTAAAACCAATATTTTTTGCTTGACTTGCAATGCTTGTTGCGATATACATTATTCTTGTTCAAACAACGAAATTTATTTATAAAAAAATTTATCACCAATTTTTATAATCAAACATTTGAAAATATACCTAATTTAGGTATTTTTTTAAATTTTCTATTTTATAGAATAGACAAAAATTATTTTTATATTAAAATATTGTTAATAAGTTAAAACTTTAGGAGCAATATGAAATTTAATATGAACAATGATGTTGTCATCTTTGGAATGGATAATTCATGAGAATTGGCATCAAAAATTGGAAAATCAATTAATCGGGAAATTACACCTGTTCAAAAAACTACATTTGCCGATGGAGAACAATTATTGTTTTCAAATATTACAGTAAGAGATCAATCAGTTTTTATTATTTGCAACACTTCAAGACCTGTTAATGATAATTTAATGTCTTTGTTAATATTTATTGATTCTTTGAAAAGAGCTAGTGCTCAAAGAATTATTGTCGTTATGACATATTATGGTTATGCAAGACAAGATAGAAAAGCATCTGGTCGTCAACCAATTACTGCTAGATTAGTTGCTGACCTTTTAAGCACTGCAGGAGCTGATAAAGTTATTACAATTGATTTACACAATCCATCAATTCAAGGATTTTTTAATATTCCAGTTGATGATTTGCGTGGCCAATTTATTTTTTCGAATGAATTAAGAGCAAGAAAAGATAAATTTGTTATTGTTTCTCCAGATCATGGTGGAGCTGTAAGAGCAAGACAACTTTCTGAATTACTAAAAAATGATGATGAAATTGCAATTATTGATAAACGTAGAACAGGACCTAATAAAAGTGAAATCATGGGTGTCTTAGGTAATGTTGAAGGAAAAAATGTCATTATATATGATGATATTATCGATACTGGTGGAACTATTTTAAATGCAGCACATGCTTTAAAAAAACAAGGTGCAAAAAAAATTATTATTGCTGCAACTCATGGGTTATTTTCAAAAGGTTTCGAAATGTTTGAAAATGAATCAATTATTGATGAAGTAATAGTAACTGATTCAACGGATCATAGTTCACTTTCACATTTTAAAAAATTAAGAGTTCTTTCATTAGCACAGTTTTTAGGACTTGTAATAGAAGCAAACTTAAATAAAACTTCTATTACTGAAATTTATAATGCTTACAGCCAAGGAAAGTTTTAGTTTAATTGATGAATATTTACCTAAGTTAGATATTCAAATAAAAGAAAAATTATTTTTATATTATTCCTTAATAGAAGAAGAAAATCAAAAAATTAATTTAACAGGTTTTTTTGGTGAAAAACTTTTAAAAGAGGGAATAATAGAATCCATTTTAATATTTAATAATATAAATGAAAAAATTCTAGATTTAGCTAATAAAAATGTATTAGATATAGGTAGTGGTGCAGGGTTTCCAATCATTCCGTATTTTATTTTCAACCCTTCATTTAATTTAACAATTTACGAGCCTATTCAAAAAAGAGTGAATTTTTTAAATTTGGTGGCAAATAAACTCGATTTAAAAAATATAAGCGTTAAAAAAATTAGAGCTGAAGATAGCAACGAAAATGAAAAATTTGATTTTATAAGTGCTAAAGCAGTTAGCGAATTAAAAAATTTAGTAGAAATTTCACATCATTTAGCAAAAATTAATGGAACTTTTTGTTTCTTAAAATCGAAGTCATATCAAAATGAGTTAAATAATGCTATTGATATTTCTAATAAACTTAAAATAGAATTTAAAATTCTAAATTTAGATAAATTTTTTAATATTCAAAATGTTTTAATTCATTACAAAAAGAGTATAAAAACTCCAAATTCATATCCTCGCAAATGATCACAAATAATAAAAAACGATCTAAAATAAAAAAAATGTATTTTCGAATTAAAAAGTTCGGTTTACATTTTTTATTTATTAAAATTTCTCCTTTGATATTGGAAAAACTTTTCCATATTTTTGTAATAAGTTATAATTAATAAATTATTTAATACACGGAGGAAAACAATGCATAGATTGTTTAAAGAGGTTTTTAAATCTTTATCAAAAAATAAAGTCACTCTTATATGTTTAACAATTTTAATATTCCTTACCTCAGGAATTTTTACTTTATTGTTTGATATAAAGACAAGTTATACAAAAGCAATTAATTCTTATGATACTGTATCAAGAATTCATGACTTGACTGCTGATTTAACTGCCAATCCATCCGGTATTATTCCTAATGGTGGTTTTGACCAAGTTGATAAGGATAACAAAACCATTATTAGAAAACCTATTACTTTTGAAGCTGATGATACTTACAAAGAAACAACATCAACTCTTCATTTGCCAAAAGAAGACCAAAATTTTATTAAATTAAAAGGTAAAAATTGAACTACTTCAAATGAAGAATACTATATAAACTCAGAAGAGTTTATGCATTTTTACTATAAATCTCAAGATCAAAGTTCAGGAATTAAATTCGATTTGTTAAACAAACAATTTAGTTTTAATTTTGCAAAAAAAGAATTTCAATTGTACAAAAAAGAAGGAAATAAATATATTCCCGTAACTAAAACAATTTCTTTAAATAAAACAGATACATTTTCTTTTAATGAAGAGATAACTTTAGATAAATTGGGAGAAATTGTTCATACTCAAGATGTAAGTAAGCCAGATTATATAAAAAATCCTGTTTCTTGATTTATTAACACAAAAACTAAGAAAGTTTCTAGATCTTTATTAGATTATGAAGCATGAAAAAAAGCTGGAACATTACACGTTCTTTCTGGTGCAGAATTTATGAAAGCATTAGGATTTAAAGCAGTTAATGGTGTATGACAATTTGATAGCACCACTACCGGAAAAGGCGATATTAAATTTAATGGAACACCAACTTCAACAACAAACAAATTAGTAGCTACAGATAAATTACAAAACACTTTTAGTTTAAATACCTATTTATCAAACAACACTATCACAACCAATGAAAAACAAACTATTTCATTAGAGGGAAATAACAAAGTTTATAAATTACCAGAAGAATGAATTAGGATAAAAACAGTAAGGTATGTATACAACTGAAATAGATACCGTTTAAATTGAGATGAAATTGATGATGAAAATAGATCAAATTGAAAAGGTTCATATTACAAATTCATTTCTCAATTTAAAAATTCCAATCCTACTACATATAGAAATTTGAAATATTTTTCAACTTGAAGTAAAACTAAAATTACTACTTATAAAATTGGTACTGCAAAAGAAAAAGTTACTGAGGAACAAACATCTTTAAATCAAAAAGATTTAGATGTTACTTTTAAAACTCCTTGAGATGGTGGAAAATATGACATTTACACCGGAAAAGAAATTGTTCCCCCATCTTCAAAAAAGTACAATAATATAAGACAAATTGAGGCACCAAACACTCTTCAAAATCAAACTTTATCAAGTGAAGAATTTTCTAAATTTACTGATGGAAAATTACTTCAACAAAATCAATCAATTATTCGTGATGGAACAGCAAATTATGCTCGTTCTTATATTTTGAATGAGATTAAAAAAGCTGTTTCAGAAGAAAATTTAGGTATTAGGCAAACTATGACTGTTGAAACAGTTGACGAAAAAACTAATAACAAAAATGTTCACCATTTTATCAATACTGGTGATAAAGACTACAAAATTAATGGTATAAAACAAAATGTTGGAAAATTATACAATGAACAAAATAATCCAACCATTTTAAACAAGTCTATTACTGATAAAAATATTGATGATTTTCTTTTAAAACCTAAACCAGGCGACACAACAATTAAAAAAATTCCTTCAGTTTACACTAAAGAAATTATTAAAATGATTTTTCAATCATATACTCCAGATTTTAATTATTTTGCTGCTGATATAAGGTATGAAGATTATTATGATTTCTTTAAAAATACTTTAATACCGAGACTAAAAAAAGAAGGTAAAATTCTTGCCTTAACTACTGCAGAAGAAGAAAGTAAAGATACAGGTGCTTCTCTTGTTGGTGGTATTGCTATGCCAGAACCTGACAAATATGTATTTTTAACCAAAGATTCGATTGACGGTTATAACTCTAAAAAAGTTTGAAAAAAAGCAGTACTTGACAATAAAGAATATTACACATTAGATGAACTATATGAAAAATTAGTTAAAGAAAATTGAACAATTAGAGGAACAATTGGTCCTAATGGTTGAGCTTATGTTGATCCTAAATATAAAAATCAAATTACATTACCTATTGCTTTTGGGGCAATTAATAATGAATTAACTAGCGATATTGTTCAAAATAAATCAATAGCAAAATTAGTTGCAGCAATAAAATCAGCAATATTACAAACTGAATTAGCTAGATTATTTAATGAAGATGATTTAAACAAAATTTTAGATGCTTTTAAAAAGAGTATAGAAGCAAATGATTTACATACATTATTAGCAACAGGTAAAGTTAATAAAAACATTATTATTAAAGTAATTTTTGATGCAATTAATAATTTAATAAAATCGCTTGATCCTAGTGATGTAAATATTAATATGAATGGTAATGCCTTTATTAAAAAAATTTTTAAAGGTATAATTGACTATTTCAAAAAAGTTTATGTTGATGAATATATGAAAGATGACAATAAATTAGTTGAACAAATTCAAAACTTAACTAATTTATTAGGTTTGAATAAAACTTACGTTATTCCATCACTTAAATTAACAATGCTGGATTTATTAAAATTAGTAAAAAATAAAGAAGAAATTTTTGAAATATTTAAACAAATAATAGATTCAATAGATTTTATGGAATTTTCTAAAAATATTCAGGATTGATATAAAGAACATCCATTAATTCCATTTACTTCAACCACTGCAAAATATTGAAGTTTATCATCGCATCGAATAATCTTGAGCTTTTTAAAGTCAGTTGATAGTCTTAAATTAAAAGAAGCAATTATTAAACTTATAAATGAAATTGATTTTGATGCAAT
The DNA here is from genome assembly GCF_046774455.1 of Metamycoplasma buccale. Taxonomy (GTDB): domain Bacteria; phylum Bacillota_I; class Bacilli_A; order Mycoplasmatales; family Metamycoplasmataceae; genus Metamycoplasma; species Metamycoplasma buccale. The sequence goes on from NZ_CP177249.1 coordinate 242,508, forward strand.
TTTAAATCCTGATAAAGATGGTAGTTATTACAGTCGTTTAGTTAAAGCTAAACAAGAAGCAGGAACACCTTTAAGTGAAGCAGATAAAACTGAAATCAAAAACTTTTTTAAAAAATTAAATGGCTCAAGCAATTATTCTAATATTAATAGTGGATTAACAAAGATTGTTCAAAACATTAATATTGAAAAATTTGTATCTTCACTTGAAAAACTTATTAGACAAGTTAAATCTGAAATTATTGTCAATAAAAAAGTTTATAGTGATTACAATACTGAGGTATTGTCAGCGCCAGATTATTTAGCAGCATTTTTAAACTCATTTGCAACATCTCCTTCTGACCCCAATGCAATTTATGGACAAATTCAAAATATTCAAAATGCCATTATTAAAATGCTAAATTTATCTAATAAGACTATGGGATCTACTGAATTAGGATTTTCAATTCCGGGAGCAGATCCTAATAAATTGTCTTTATTAGATTTAGGAACAATAGGAAAAGCTATACCGCCTACACAAAAAAATGATGAAGATAGCCAAAATCCTTCCTTTAATGCCTTCAATATTAATGATATTAATAAAGTTCTTACAAAAATTAATACTGCTATTAATACAAATACAAAATTTGAACCTACTGAAAATGAATTGAATTTTTTAAAAAATTCCGTTTTAGTAAATGAAACAGAGTTAAGTAATTTAAAAATCATTAAAACAAAATTAATGGCTTATTTAGAATTAATTCAAAAACTAAAATTAGAAAATTACGGTCCAGATAGAACAAAAATAACTTGAAACTGAAAATTTGATGATGATCCTAATAAACAAGTAAAAACTTATGGAGATTTAGCTTATCGTTCTGCTTTAATTAATAAAAATGCAAATTTAGCTAAACAAAGTACTTTAACAACACTTTACAAAATCATGTTAGATAAGTTTTTAAGTAATATGTTAGGTTCTAACCAAGAAAGCTTAATCAAAAATGAACTATCATTATTTGCTTCATGAATCAAATTAGGCTATGAAATAAGTAATATTGCTGACATTACTAAGAAAATTGAAATTGATCCAGAAACTGGTGCTAATAAAGTAATAAATCAAAAAAATCGTCATTTAACCTTGGCTATGGTTTCATATATTTTAAATGAGTTATTAAAAGTAGCGCAAATGGATGAAATTAAAGACATTTTAAATAACTATTCTTTAGTAGAAAATACTATTCCTAATAATTTATTAAAAGTAGCTTATGCTCATGCTGCTAATGCTTTAGCTGCTAATTTACTTACAGAAAAAATTAAAAATGGATCAGCTTTCAATAACTTTTTCAGCACTTTACAAAGTAAGGGAATTAATGCAGATGATGTAGCAAAAATAAAAGAAATTTTATTAAAACATAGTAATGAACTTGCTTATAGTTTTGCATATTTATCAAATGCTTATCAAATGCCTACATTTTATAAAGAAACTATTGAAGAATTTGTTAAATCATTTATTAAAAGTGATAGTAAAAATAACAATTTATCACCATTAGTTTCAAGCAATTATGATTTTGATTTACTTTATAAAATGACTTTAGAAAATTCAAAATTGCCTGAAATACTTTCATTAATTAATGTTCCAAGAAGCATTATGAATCCGCTTTTATCATTAACCTTCCCACAAGTATTAATGTATTATGTATTAAGCAATGATTCTTCTGAAGGAAACTTAGCATATGTTGTGAAAAAATTATTCTCTAATTTAAATAATTTAACATTAGATCAAATTAAAAATATGGTAAGTCCTCTATATGATAAATATGAACATAATGAAGGAAGTTTACCAGAAGGAAGCAACACTAATGTTCATTTAGATTTAGCTAAATTTAATTATTTAATTGAGCATAAACTAAAAACACATGAAGGAAAAGATATTAAATTCTTTGGTATAAACATTACAAATTCATTTAGAACAATATTGTATAAAATAATTGAGCCAATAACTGTTTATAATTCCATTGCTTATTCAGATGCTGGATCTTATTTAGCAAAAGTAAATTATGGTTACTTATCAAAAAATAACAAAGAAGTTTATAGAGGCGACTTAACTGAATATTTAAAAGATCCAATAAAAATGGAAAGATTGCTAAAAAGTTTACCTGATAAGTATAAAGTTAAAGTTAATAGTATTGAATATTTAATTATTGGTACTGAGATGACCGCTGATTATTTATATCCTGTTGTTAATGAAAGTAATTTACAAGTTGATACTAAAAATCAATCTCTAGTTTATGTAAATACTAAAGGTTTCGATAGAATGAGATCAGCTTATCCTACTTTTGCTATTAAAGAATATGCTTTAATAAGAGCTAAAAGAAATGCGAAAGGTAAATTTGAAACTAATCAAACTCCAAAAGATTTAAAAGAAAAATTTAACAATATTATTAATAAAGTTAATTCTGGTTCATGGAATAAAGTTTATTTAAAAAATGAAACCGATTATTTAAACCCAGAAAGATCTATTAGAGTAACAACAGTTAGAACTTTTGTTAAAACAATTGAAAATGTTACTATTTATTCGGTTTTATTATTAATCTTATTAGTTGGATTTATTGTTTATTTCATTATAAAAAGGTATATTGAAGCAAGAAATAAAGTTATTGGTATTTTAAGGGCACAAGGTTATACTACTAAAGAAATTGCAATTTCATTTTGTGCCTATGGATGAATTCCTACAGCAATAGGAACGCTTGTTGGTTATTTTACAGGCCTTGCCTTACAAGGCAAAATAATGAATGTATTTTCTAGTTATTGGACTCATCAAACTAATGTAATTCCATTCCATTGATTGGCAATGATATTTACGGTCATTATTCCGTTACTACTTATGAGTTTACTTATTTATGTTATTACAAGAATATCAGTAAGACGTAAACCTACCGAATTAATGAGCGGTCTTGTTGAAGTTAACATTAGTAATTTAGGACAAAAAATTTCATCTATTTTTAGAAGATGATCAATTAAATATAAATACATTATTTCAATGGCGTTAAATAACTTCTGAAAAATGTTTTCACTTTTCTTAGCATTCTCAACTACTTCATTACTATCAATGTTCTTCTTATCTTCTAATAATGTCTTTTCAAAACTGATTAATCAAACATACAAAAATAGAAATTATAAATATAAATTAGATCTTGAAACTCCTACTACTGAAGGAGGACCATATGTTACTTATAATAAAAACACTCTAAGAAATTTATTATATGTTCCTAACGATTTGGCTGGGCAAAGTTCAGGAAACGGTAGCCAATTAGATTATGACAATCCTAACTTTTTAAGACCTGGTAATTCATTTAATACTGATACTATTCCAAGAAAATATGATCCTACTGTTATTACTAAATCTTCACTTGATTTATTATTAGATTTATCAGTAGCATTAAGTCCTTGAGATATTACTTATGCTAATATGCCTGAAACTCAAAGAGCAAGAGTTGTACAAATATTTAAACGTGTTTCAAGAGAAATGGAAAGTACACAAAATATTATTAAACCTGATAATTGGGATGGCGATTATTCAAAATTAATTAGTGTTAAAGATATAAAGAAATATTATGCAGATAAAGCTGCAGGAAAACCTGAAGATTTAAGCAATAGAAAAAGTTTCTTTACTTTTACTGAACCTGAATATAACGATAATACTAATCCTAATTCAATTGCTGAACAATTTAGATTTGTTGAATGAGATGCAAAAAATGGAACTTATTTAAAAGCCGTGAAAGTAACAACATCACGTCACCGTCAAGAATATCGAGAATTTTTATTAAATGCTTATAAAAAGATTGCATCACTTGATTTCTTTGTTTCTTTTGCTGGTGTTTATTGAAACCAAAATACAAATGAAAAATATACATATGCAAAGGCGAAAATTAATAATAAAGAATACAAAATTTATGGCTATCGTACTGATAGTAAATATGTAAAACTTGAAAGCAAAGATGGAAAAAATTTAACCAAAACATTGGCTGATTATAAGTGAGATTCTAAATCTAAGATTATACCTTTAGTTGTTAATCAAGTTGTTGCCAAAATTTTCAAATTAAATGTTGGTAGCATTCTTGAAGGTGACATTTTAAATCACATAGATAGATTTAGTCATAAATCATTAAATTTAAAAGGTCCTCTTACAAAGTACAAATTCCAAATTGTAGGAATTTCAGATACCTATATTAATCAAGAGTTTGTTACTAGAAAAGATATTCTTGATCAAGTTTTAGGCTTTGATATGTTAACTAAAGCATTAATGGATGCAAGACAAGATGAACTTAATAATTTATTAAATGCTAACCCAGATAAAAAAGCAAAAATTATTAAAGAATTTATCAAAAAATATGAAGCATTCAATGGAATTCTTTCAGTAGATAAAACTCCTGTTCAAACAATTGACACTTTAACTACATATTCATCTAGTGGTTTTTGAGGAGCGGCAGCCACTTTTGACACTATTAATAGTAATGATGATCTTGTTTGAGCTTTCTTTAAAAGAATATTTATATCTGATTCTAAAAAGAAATTTACTTCAGTTTATGAGCATGCAGTGAAATCTTACAATGATTTACATGGCACAACGCTTAACTATATGGATAAAATTTTAGAATTTTTAGATATTAGCAAAGAAGCATTCGACAAAATAGTTGAAAGTGATGTGCCCATTGCTACATTTAGAAAATTAGCAAGAGATGCCTTAACAAGATTTTATGGACCTAAAAACTCTATTTACGGTAAAGACATTATGTATGGAGCTTCATTTAATGTTGATAGTAAAGATATTGAAGCTGGATTTGTTAAAGGCATAAGTTCAACAGTCAATACCGTTCTTAATGCCTTTATTGTTATCTCATTTATTATTTCAATAATAATTTTAATTGTTATTACTAATATTATGATTTCATCAAACCAAAGAGCTATTGCAACATTTTCAGTATTGGGATACAAAAATAGAGAAAAAATATTCTTATTCTTCTTTAACTTTGTTCCAGTAATATTACTAGCTTGTGCATTTATGATTCCTGTAACTTATGGATTAATCGCATTATTTAATAAGTTTATGATTACTACTAGCTCAGTAGTTTTACCAATGACTTTAACAGGATCTTCAATTTTATTAAGTGCTGTAATGTGTTTAAGTGTATTTACAATTACATCTATAGCAGCATGATATAGTTTAAATAAGGTTAAAGCAATTGATGCTTTGAAAGGAAAATAAAATGCTAAAAAAGGATAAAGAAAAAAAAGATAAGAAAAAAAACATTGAAAAAACTAAAACCACAATCTTAGATTTAAATCCTATTGAAATTGCAAAAGCTAAAAAGCCTTTCATTATTGAAGATGAAGGTTTGCCAGTAAAAGTACTTGATCCTACAACTTATAAAAAAGTTAAATTAGCTAATGATAAGCCAAGAAAAAAAGATGAATTTTATCATGAAGTTAACACTGAAAATAACATAGTTGAAGTTGAAAATTTAACTAAAACATATCTTTCAGGTAACGTAGCTACTGAAGTATTAAAAGGAATTACTTTTAAAATTGAACGTGGAGAAATTGCTATTTTATATGGAAAATCAGGTTCGGGTAAAAGTACACTTTTAAATATTATTAGTGCTCTTGATCGTCCCACAAGTGGAAAAGTTATTGTTAATAATGTGAATTTACCTTATTTAACAAATCGAAAACAAACTTCTTTTAGAAGAGAAAATACCTCCTTTATTTTCCAAAACTATAATTTGCTTCAAAACTTAAATAGTTATGATAATGTGGAAACCGGATCTTATTTGCAATCTGATAAAAAAAGACGTTTAAATATAAAAGAATTATTTAAAAAATTTGAACTGGAAGATTGTATGTATAAATATCCATCACAAATGTCAGGTGGCCAGCAACAAAGAATTTCTATTTTAAGAGCAATAGCAAAAAATAGCGAAATTATTGTTGCTGATGAACCAACAGGTGCACTTGATGAAAAAACTGGTAAATTAGTTTTACAAATACTACAACAAATTAATCGTGATTATAAAGCAACTGTTATTATCGTGTCACATGATCCTGATGTAGCAATCATGGCTGATAAAGTAATTTATTTAGAAAACGGTCAAATAAAAGAAATTAAAAAACAAGAAAGACTTTGATTAATTCCTAAAGAAGAAAACCCTACATTTTCATTTACTGAAAATAAAGAATTACAAAGAAAATAATTTTTTAAGTAAAATTATTGATTAGTAAGGAGAAAAATATGACTTTAAATACTTTATCTACAACATTATTAATTTTGACTTTTATTAGCATATTAATTAATGGTTTAATTATTGGATTATCATTCAAAAAAGATTTACCAAAAGCAACTATTAATATTACTATTCTATTCGCAGGATTTTTAATTGGTATGGTAATTTATGGTATTTTTGCATTAGTTTTATATGGCAGTCTTTTAAAAACTCTTCAATTAGTTCCAATTATGTTATTTGTATTTTGATTAGTTGCATTAGTTGGTACAATTGGACTTGGTGTTGTTCATTTAATAAGAGTTTTCTTTAATAAAAGATCATTTTATAATCATTCTTAATATAAAAAAATCTAGGTCAATAACGACTTAGATTGCTACATTGTAATATAAAGTGCAACACTATGAAATAATTTTTATAGGTTGCATTTTTTATATTAAAGTAAATAAAAAAAGAGCAACCTAAATAAAGTGCTTCAAGAGGTACTCATGATTAATTATAATCACTTAAATTACAAAAATAGAATTATTATTCAAGAATACTTAAATAAAGGTTTTTCTATTAGAAAAATAGCCAAACAAATAAATAAATCGCCATCAACAATATCTCGCGAAATAAAACGCAATTTTGATAATAATAAATTAATTTACAATCCAGAAATAGCTAATCAAAAATCTGTTCTCAGAAGTAAACATAGATCTTATTTTTGATATTTTTTAGTAAGAGATAGATATGAAGAATTTATCGATCAATTTGTAGCGCTATATGATGGTAAACTTTGGACGGTTGAATCAACTTATTTTTTTATAAAAAATAATATGAGTGTAAATGAATTTGAAATACCATGTTTAAAAACCGTTTTTAATTGAATAAATTCTGGCAAATGAGTTTTTAGTAGAAAAGATTTATTAAGAAAAAATTATACAAAGGGAGGAAAACGTTCAAAAACTAATGTTATTGATCGCCTTGTTGGAGCAAGATATGTAAAACCAATATGAGCAAGACCAAAAGAAATAAATAATCGATTAGAATTTGGGCATTGAGAGCTTGACTTAGTTTGTGGCAAAAATGTTAGAGGTGCTAACCATATAATCACATTAGTGGAAAGAAAAACAAGGTTTTGTTATGTAGCAGTTATGAAAGGTAAGCATCCTGATAATCTTAATAGAATTTTAAATAATTTAATTGCAAATAATAATATCCCAGTAAAATCGATTACTACAGATAATGGTTTTGAATTTAGAAAAATTGGTTTACTATCTTACAAATTAAATATATTTGTATATTTTACTGATAAATATGCTTCATGACAAAAAGGAAGTAATGAAAATTGAAATGGTATTTTTAGAAGAATTTTTGCTAAAGCCACTAATTTTAATGAAATTGATATTAATGAAATTCAAATTGCCACAGAAAGAATTAATTTTAAACGTAGAAAAATTTTTAATTGAAAATCCTCATATGCTTTATACGAAAAAGAATTAATAGAAGAATATAACAAAATATTCGCTTAATAAACTAATTTCAAATATACTCAAACACTAATATTTAGTGTATTTTTGTTTTTTAACTTTTGAAAAATATAAAATAAAACATGAAGCAGATAGGTGTTGCACTTCATGTTACTTTCTAGCAAATCTAGGTCAATAACGACTTAGATTTTTTAATTAATTATTCTTCAATTTTTATTTCACTAGGTTCTTCAAAAACTTTTTCTAATAAATTAGTATTTCAAAGTTCTATCATATTTTTGTGTTCTAAAATTGGTCTTTTAAGATCAATTTGATTATAATTTGGGCCAAATAGATTATTTAAATAAATATCGTATTCATTCAAAATTTTTATCTCCATATCTTGAAACATAATTGTTTTTCTTTTATAAGTAATGTTAGGAATTCACTTATGAATCATATGTTTATTAACAAATGTATCAGTTACAATATATCCTTCAAATTCTTCATCATATAATGAATTTATTAGATCTTTATAGATTAATTTGTTGCATGATAATTTTAATAATTTGGCAATATTTATCTTATTTTTTATTTTCCTTACATTAGTAGAATTGTATGTACTATAATGTCATGCAAAACTTTTAGCTTTATTTTTTAATGAAATAAAGTTTTTAACTTTCTTTATTTTAGTTGGTAAAATAAAATTAATATTAATAAATGGACTTTCCTCAAAAATATTAGTAGAGTTATATACAAACTTGCATTGCAAACTCCCATATTCAGAATGCTTAGTATTATCAATAATATTATCTGGATATTTACTTTTTAGAATTTCATATGAGTCATAAGTCATCATAACATCATAATGATCAATTAAATTTTCTGGATTTTTACTTGTAATTGCTAAAAGTAAACTTTCATTATCCAAACTATACCATAATTTACTTTCCTCACATAAAAGAGAAAAATCTTTTAATATTTTGTTTTTATTTTCGCTCACATTAGTCATAATAAAAATTATAATATATGACTCAAAATTTATAAACAATAATTTTGCCAGGTGCTAATTAGCAAGTTTTCAAAATCAAAAAAAGTCTTAAAAAATGGTAAAATATTCATTATTATTTAGAAAGGAAACATATGCCTAAAAAGGAAATTAAAAAGACTACCGAACAGAAAGCTAGATCAAAAAAAATTCTTTGAGGTACAACATGAGGAACTATTCTAGGGGGGGCAGTTACAGCTGGTATTGCAGTGCCAATTGTACAAGCAAGTAAGAAATTACCTACCCCTAGTCCAGAACTTAGTTCTAATGATTCTATTTTTAAAATGAAGGGCCCAAATGGCAAGAATATTGATATAAAATATGGTGACATTGACAAAATCAATAACTCTGTTTCTGAAAATCAATATATTGCATCTGAAATAGACAAACACCTTGTCGATTATTTATATGAAAAAGAATATGAAGCTTCATTACGATATGAAGCTATTTATAACGCTAATAAAGTGGGATCAAACACAAAAAATTTAGCTTTAAAATCAGTTGAAAAATTAAAAGAAGAAAAAACAAAAGAACTAGATGAACTTGAAAAGAAATTCCAAGAACAATATGGTTACGATAAAAAATGAGAAGAAAAATTTAAAGCAGAAATAGCAAAAGATGCTTATGGAAAGGCAAAAACTAAGGCTGAAGCTATTGAGTATAAAGTAACACAAGCCAAAAGAGCTGATGCATTTCGTCGTTATAACTTTGAAATAAATCAAGATTTTACTTATACCGAACTTAAAAATGGTTACATTGAAGCCAATTCTGATGTATTTTATATGTATAAAGGTAAAAGAATAGATATTGCTAAAAAAGGAGATAAAATCCCTCTACCTTTTGCTAAACAAAACCAAAACTTTGTTTTGCCAGATGAATATAAAAAATTAGATGATGCTAAAAAAGAACAACAAAAAATCCCTCTATTTGTTTCAAAATCATTTGTTTTTGAAGAAAAAAATCCTGAAAAATATTTAACTGAATGATTAGCTAAGAAACAACTAGTTTCTTCAACATTTACATTAGGTGCCAAACCAGATGCTAAAGATAAAGATAAACCTTGAACAGTAACTAAAGCAGAGATTCTTAAATTATTTAAATATGCAGCTTATGGCAAAGGTAAAGATAAAATATTAATGGAAATGGGAATATCTAGACTTGCTAAATTTAAAGGAGTTAGTCCACTTTTAAATAAAATAGATGATGAATCTATTCAGGAAGCAAAAAATGATGAAACCGCTTTAAAATATGTTTCTTCATCAGATGCTAAAGCTAAAAAATTTGGATCAGAAGGATTTCAAAATATTAAAGATACAATTTCTAAAAAAGATGCAGATGTTTATTTCCCATTACTTTCTAAAATTTTAGGCGATGGCAATATTTTTAAATATGAAACCAAAAATGATTTATTTAAAACTTTGTATGAAAAATTAAAAGAACTTTTTAAATCAAATAATGAGTTATATAGTTCTTTAAATGAACAGTCTCATGAATTTTCAAAGACAGATAGTTATGATAACAAATATACTACTTTAAATAATCAAATTGAAAAATTCATTAATGCAATGGATGATAAAGAATTTAATAAAATTGCTGGTGAAGCATTTAGAGATACATTTGGTGCTCAAAGTACAAATTCAAATGAAAAAAACAAAATATCAACTATATATAAAGTTGGTGAAAATTTTGTTACAGTAGGTTCATCGGGTATTACTATTCAAAATTTATATAAATTAGAAAATGTAGAAGCGATTAAAAAATTAATTTTGCGTGATTTAACGATAAAATCTAAAGCTAATTATTCAGATGCTTTAACCGATCCTTTACTTAATTTAGAAACAATGTTTAAAGATCTTTTAACTCAAAACTATATTCTTAATAGTTTACTAAACTCACAAGATTTTGTTAAATATATTAAAGAAAAAGAATTTACAAGTTATGATAAATCATCAAAATTAAAATTTACAGATAAACATATTCAACAAGCAAAAGATTATGAAAAATCATTGGTAGAATCACAAAAAGCTTCATTAATAAAGGATAAGGCAAATCAAATTAAGAAATATATCAAATCTCAAATTGATGGACAACTAAATGCTGATTTTAAATATGATAGCGTTAAAGGAAAATTCTGAATAAATGGTCATCAAAATGATAATGATATTGAAGCATTTTTATTTAATAAATTAAAAGAATATGTTGATCAAAACTAAGAAAGGTAATATATGAGTAAACTAAAATTATTAACAGCAAGTTTAATGACAACTGCTTTGGCTCCAACTGCCTTAATTGCTGCTGCATGTAATAAAACCACAAGTGATAAAGCTGGACTTCAAAAACAAATATTAAAAAAAACAATAACAAAAAATCAAATTATCACTTCGATTACAAATTTATATTTGCAAGAATTTTATAAAAATGATTTACAAAAATTAACTAAAGCAGAACTAGAATCAAAAGATGTTATTCTTAAAGCACTAAATAATAAAACCACAGATTTATACAAAGAAATCTATGAATTATTTAAGATATATGCCTATCAACAATTGGATAAAAATCCTCAATTCTTTTCTAATTTAAAACAAGATTTTATTGATGCAAATATTGATACTACTAATTTTTCACCTTCACCATTTCAAATGCCAACAGAAGAGCAATTTAATTTTATGATCAATAAAGGTGAATATATTTCAACTAACATAAGAACTGAACTTCAAAAAATGCTAGTTACTAGAAATTATTTATTAAAAGATCGTGCTGAATTAAGAGCATTAGCTAACGATAAAGATGGTGATGATAAAGTTAAAAAAACAGTCAAAATTGATAAAGATAAAACTCCTACTTTGGAAAAAGAAATTCATGAAAGCTTAAATTTTAAAGACAATAATTTACACCTACTTGAATATTTAGTAAGAAATCCAATTTCACAAACTTGAGGATTTACTGATAATAGAGATTTACAAGTACGTAGAGAAAAAGGTAAAGTTTCTACATTTGATGAATTCAATGCTTTAGCTAAGTATAATCCAGATAATAAACCTCTTTATGAAACTAATCAAAAAGCAAAACATCCTGAAATGGTTTTAAATACTGGAGATAGTGAAGGATATGATATTAAAAATTTAAATGCTTATAAAGGTTTTGAAAAAGCAAAATCAGGAACTGCTGATTTAGACTATACACTTGCAGCAATTAAAAATCAAAAATCTTCCATTTTTGGTTTTGTAGATCCCAATACAAGTAAAGTTTATTCAATGGATTCATTTAAGTTTGCTTCAATTTTAGAACAAGAAAAAGAAACGTCTAAAGTTAACTTTACTTCACAAGCAAAAACCGATTTAGATAATGGCAAAAAAACAAATATTACTGCAGAAGATTTAGAATTAGAAGGAACTACTAAAACTAAAGAAGGCGATAAATACGTATTTACTAAAACAGTCACTGTTAATAGTAAAACTTATACATTAGAATATCGTGTTGATTCAATTAACTATGATCTTAAAAAATCAAAAGACGTTCAAGCTAAATTCACTTTAACTGTAAAAGAACTTGAAAAGAGAAATGTATTTGAATTTACTGCTTCTTTAAAGAATTTTGAAAAAGAAACTAAAGGAACTGAATTTAATTTATTCAAATATCCAAAATCGGTAGATATGCTAAAAACAGATGGTAAATCTTTTGATGCTAAATACATTACTAAAATTGTGCCATCATGAACAAAAAATGAAACAACTAAAAAAATGGAATTAAGTTTCAGAGATACCCCATGAAATACCGACGAAAAAATTAAAAAAATTGCTAATAACTTATTATTGTTAGATTTATCAGCATTATTTAAGAGTGCAGTTAAATACTATAAAGAATTAGGTTTTCAAATAGATGAAACTAATATTAATGAAGAAATTAAATCAATGCTAAAACAAGAAGGAATATTATAAGATGGTTGAAAAAGATACTTTTCAAAGAATAATTGATCGAGAAATACCTGCAACTATAATTTATGAAGATGATGATGTAATTGCGTTTAATGATATTAAACCAGTAAATAAAGGACACTTTCTAGTAGTACCTAAAGAATTTTCAAAAAATTTATATGAAATAGAAGACACTACTTTACAAAATTTAATTGTTATTGCAAGAAAATTAGCATTAAATCAAGTAGAAAAATTAGGTGCTACTGGATTTAGATTAGTAGTTAATAATGAAGAAAGCGCTGGACAAGCAATTTTTAGAACTCATATTCATATCATTCCTTATTATTAAAATTTAAAAGAGTCTAAGTGCTCTTTTTATTTTTAAAAAGTTATAATTTCTAGTTATGGAAGAAACATGAAATGCCATTATTTTAAATAAATCTAATTTTAATGATTTTGATGAAATTATTAGTGTTTTAACGACAAATGGTATTAAAAAAATTTTTGCTCCAGGAGTAAGAAAAATTACTAGTAAAAATAGAAATTCATTGACGATATTGAATTTGTGTAATTTAGAAATTATTTTACCCAAAAATAATAATCTATTACCCCGACTTAAAAGAGCAAACATTATTAATCAGTTTCCTAATAATCCCATGCTTTTATCTTTTGCTAATGATTTAAAATATTTTTTTAGTTTCATTAAAAAATCAAACTGTAAAAAATTATTAGATGTTTATCACGAATTATTGCCATTATTAAACCAAAATAAAGATACAAAAATCCTAGATTATTTATTATTTAAAATCTTGGAATGTGAGGGGATAAATCCAAAATTAGATGGTTGTATAGAATGCAAAAATACAGAAAACTTAATTGATTTTCAATTCCATAAAGGCGGATTTTTGTGCACTAATCATTCAGATAATTATTTAGGCAAATCACTTCTTATTTCACTTTATTATATTAATAAAGATTTTTCCTATTTTGATAAATATACAAATTTTGTTGATGCCCAAACAATAAAAAAAATGATCATACAATACTTAATCGAAAATTATTAAAAAAAGCGAGTAGTATTACTCACTTACTTTTTCTTGTGTTGTTTTTTCTTTGCTTTTATTAGATTTTTCAGTAATATTTATTTTTTCTACTTTTTTATTATTTTGATTTAATTTTGACTTTTTTAATTCTTTGTCATTTTTATTATTTACTTTTCTATTATTTACTCAAAGTTCACTAAATTCATATAATTCTGGATTATCGTTAATGTTTGCCTTTATATGATCTGTAAATAATATAGTGGGAATAATAACGACATTTCTTCTTTTATGTTTATAGAAAAATGGCATCAAACGATCAATAATTAATTGCTTTAGTTGAGGAATTGTTCAATCATCAGTATTTTTTATTGTGTATAAAATTGCTCCATGAACAATTCTTTTAGCTTCTTCAATTAAATGAAGTGAATTTTTCACAAAAAATGCTCCACGAGAAACAATTCTAGGTTTACCTAATATTAAATTCTTTTCTTTATTTATTGCTATTACAACATGTAAAAAACCATTTTGTCCTAGCTCCATTCTTTCCTTCATAATAGTAGCATTAGTTTTTGAAAGAATATTGCCATCAATAAATACGGGGCCAAAATAAACTTTTTCTTTAGAAAGGGTTATTTTATGATTTTCTAAATAATAAACATCACCTAAATTAGCTACAATAACATTTTCGGGTTTTACACCGCATTCAGAAGCAGTATAACCATGAACAACGCTCATTCTAAATTCGCCATGGTATGGCATAAAATATTTAGGTCTCGTTAAGTTAAAAATTTTAATATGCTCGTCTTTATATGCATGGCCTGATGTATGTAAATATCCATCTACACCATTTTCGCGAATAATTGCACCTAATTTATAAAGTCTATTAACTAAAAGTTCAATTTTAGATCTATTACCTGGAATAGGGCTAGATGAAAATATTACAGTGTCTCCAGGTTTAATATTAACGTGTGGGTGTTTGCCAAATGACATTTTTGCCAACCCTGCTAATTCTTCGCCTTGTGAACCAGTTGTTAAAATTAATAATTCATTATCATTAAATTTATTTAAACTTTTTTTATCAATAAAAATTTCATCAGGAGCATCAATATATCCAAGTCTTCTTCCGATATCAACTCCATCAACCATTGAACGACCAAAAGCAATAACTTTTTTCTTCATGGTTACAGCTAATTCAATAATAGCTTTAATTCTTGTTAAGTTAGAAGCAAAGGCTGTTAAAATTATTTTGCCTTTTGCTTCTGTCATATATTTACCAATATCTTTTAAAATATCGCTTTCAGAAGGTGAATGATTTGGACGCATAGCATTAGTAGAATCAGAAAATAAAACATCTAATCCTTCATCACCTATTTGTTTTAGTTTGTTAAAATCTGTTAAATTACCAATTGGGTGGTAATCGAATCTAAAGTCTCCTGTCATCATTAAATTTCCATTAGGAGTCATAACTCTTATTCCAAATGCATCGGGAATTGAATGTTGCGCAGTTCAAACATCAACTTTACAATCATGATCAAATTCAAATAAAACATCTTTGTTAATTTCGATGAATTCAATTGATCTTTTAATTTTCATGTCCTCAAATTTTAGTTGTAAATATTGAATAGCTATTTTAGGAGCATATATTCTTTTAACATCAACTTGTTGAACAAGATAAGGAACACCACCAATGTGGTCTTCATGCCCATGGGTAATAAAAAGACCTGCTATCCTATCTTGATTTTCTTGTAAATAAGTAAAGTCAGGAATAGAACCATTAACACCTGTTACAAAAGTGTCACAAAATTTTATTCCAGTATCTATAATAAAAATTTGTTCATATTCAATAATAAGTGTACTTTTTCCTATTTCTTGCATTCCGCCTAACCCAAAAATCTTTGTAGGTTTCATTAGATATCCTTTCCTTCAATTATTTTATGAAATTTAATATTATAAAAAGTAGCAAACTTTATTAATTATTGTATAGTAAAAACCCAAATTATGAAAAAATAAAAACTTTTTTATTTAATAAAAGCAATATATTTTAATTTTTGAATTTATATTTTTAATATAATAAACAATATGACAAAAAAAGAATTAGAACAAAAAAGTCATTATGTAAAAAATAGTTACAAAGATGCTAAAAAAGCAGTAATGCGCGGCAACATGTTTATGCTTGCTATTGGACTTTTATTAGGAGCTGCATTTGGTGCAGTAGTTTCTTCACTAGCTAATGATGTTATCATGGCTGCAATTGCTAAATTATTTAAATATGATGGAGTTGAAAAAATGCAAGCAGGAGGAATATATTATGGAAAATTCCTAGCTGCTTTAATTCAATTTATTATTGTATCATTGGTTATATTTTTCGCATTATTAATAGTATTTACTATTAAAAATATTATTGAATACAATAAAGCTAAAAAACAACCAATTGAAGAAGAAGTTGCTCCTGCCCCAACTAATGAAGAACTAATTTTAGCTGAACTAAAAAAACTTAATGAAAACATTTCCTTACCAAGAAAATAACTACAAATCAATCAAATAAAATAAAGCAATTTTTGGTCTCCAAAAGTTGTTTTTATTTAATTAAAAAATCATTTTAATATATAATTAAAACGAGTTTGAAACTCATATATAAATATATCGGTATTAATTAAAAGGAGAACTTAAATGCCAATGAACTTAAAAGGTAGAAGTTTGGACAGTGCGCTAAATTTCACTACCGACCAAATCAATTATTTATTAGATTTATCAATAGAACTTAAAAAAGCAAAAATGCAAGGACTTCACACAAATAATCGTCCACTTGTTGGAAAAAATATTGCTATTATGTTCCAAAAAGACTCAACAAGAACTCGTTGTGCTTTTGAAGTAGCAGCTGCAGACTTAGGCGCAAGTTGTACATACATAGGGCCAGCAGGATCAAACTTTGGTAAAAAAGAATCAATCGAAGATACTGCTATGGTATTAGGACAATTTTACGATGGTATTGAATTTAGAGGATTTAAACAAGCAGATGTTGATGCTTTAGTTAAATACTCAGGTGTTGCTGTATGAAATGGTTTAACCGATGCTGAACACCCAACCCAAATGTTAGCTGATTACATGACCATTAAAGAATTTAAAGGTGATTTAAAAGGCAAGAAAATTGTTTTCGCAGGTGATATTAAAAACAACGTTGCTCGTTCAATCATGATTGGTGCAGCATTTGTTGGAATGCATGTAGTATTATGTGGACCTAAAGAACAACACGAAATTGTTAAAAATGGTCCTGATCATAAAGCAGTATTTAAAGCTGTTCAAGAACTATTCAAACGTAATGGTGGATCTGTAACATTTTCAGATGACAAAATTAAAGCTGCTAAAGATGCTGACGTTATTTACACAGACGTTTGAGTATCATTAGGAGAAGATTTTTCATTATTTGAACCACGTATTAAAGAATTAGGCGCATTCCAAGTAGATATGAATATGCTTAAAGCAGCTAAAGAAGATGTTATTTTCTTACACTGTTTACCAGCATTTCATGATGACCATACTGCATTCTCAGCAGAAATTAAAGAAAAATTTGGTAAAAAATACCCTGTTGTTGCAACTGGTGCTATGGAAGTTACTGACGAAGTATTCCAATCAAAATACAACAAATCAATCGAACAAGCTGGAAACCGTATGCACTCAATTAAAGCTGTTATTCTAGCTACATTAGGATACTAATTA
The DNA here is from genome assembly GCF_046774455.1 of Metamycoplasma buccale. Taxonomy (GTDB): domain Bacteria; phylum Bacillota_I; class Bacilli_A; order Mycoplasmatales; family Metamycoplasmataceae; genus Metamycoplasma; species Metamycoplasma buccale. Next base: position 259,935 of record NZ_CP177249.1, read on the forward strand.
TGAAAATTGTTATTGCATTAGGTGGAAACGCTTTAGGAAACACACCTGAAGAACAAAAAGAATTAGTTAAAGTTCCTGCTAAAAAAATTGCAGAACTTGTTAAAGCTGGTCACCAAGTTATTGTTGGTCATGGAAATGGACCACAAGTTGGAATGATTTTTAATGGCTTTGTAAGTGCGCATGAAAAAAATCCAAAAAGTCCATTAGTACCTTTACCTGAAGCTGGTGGTATGAGTCAAGGATATATTGGATTTCACATGGTAAATGCTATTACCAATGCATTTCATGACGAAGGTTTAAAAAACCATGAAGTAATGTATATTCTTACTCAAACCATTGTTGATGAACAAGACCCTGCATTTAAAAACCCAACTAAACCTATCGGACCTTTCTATCAAACTTTAGAAGAAGCACAAACAATGAATCCAGGAAGCACTATTAAAGAAGATGCTGGACGTGGATTTAGAAAAGTTGTTGCTTCACCTAAACCTTTAAATTTTGTTGGAATTAACCAAATTACAAAAGCAATTAATGCTGGTGCTACCGTTATTGTAGGTGGTGGTGGTGGTATCCCAACTGTTACTTGTCCAAAATCAGGTCACATTTATGGTGTAGATGGTGTTATTGATAAAGACTTTGCATTAGCAAAAATGGCTTCATTAGCTGGTGCTGACTACTTTGTAGTATTAACAGCTGTTGACAATGTAATGATCAATTACAATAAACCAAATCAAAAAGCATTGAAACATACAACCAAAGCAGAATTGGAACAATATATTAAAGAAGGACAATTTGCTCCAGGAAGCATGCTTCCAAAAGTTCAAGCAGCTCTTAAATTCGTTGAAGAAGGTGGAAAAGCTGCATTTATTGGTGATTTAAAAGATCTAGAAGCAATTATTGATGAAAAAACCGGAACAAAAGTTACCCTAAAATAAAAATATATATAAAAAATAACCAAAGATGTTTCTTTGGTTTTTATTTTTTTAATTTTGATAAGATATTTTTTAATTTAGATTAATTTGTTTTTGTTGCTTCATATAAAACTATTGCAGTTGCGGCTGAAACATTTAATGATTGAACTATTCCACTTTGCTTAATATAAATAGCCTGATCGGCATGTTTGATTAGTGTATTTGAAACACCACTTTCTTCATTACCCATAATAATACATGTAGGTTTATTAAACGAAATTTTATCTAAACTAATTGCATTATTATTCAATACTGTTGCATAAATTCAAAAGTCATGTTTTTTTAATTCATTTATAGATTCAAATAAACTACCTACTTTTATAATTTTTATATTATTAAATCCCCCTGAAGAAGTTTTTAAAACAGTGGGTGTCACTTCACAAGCTCTATTTTTAGGAATAATAATATGTTTAACATTAAAAACATTTGCACTTCTAATTATTGCTCCAAAATTTTGAGGATCTTGAATATGATCTAAAATTAAAACAATCTCTGGTTTATCTTTTATGATTGTTCCAAAATCATAATATTTATAATCTTCAATTTCGGCAATATAACCTTGATGATTTCCGTGAATCATTTTATTTAATTCGTTTAATGGTAAAAAAACAATATTATTAAAGTTTATTTTTATATTTAATCCTTTTTGTAAATAAAGCTTATTAATAGGAAAATTATTTTTTAAGGCATCTAAAACAGAGTTCTTTCCATAAATATATTTTTTCATTATAAAATTCCTTTTTTAATCAACGTTTCTCTTATTTCATCAGCCTTACTATATTCTTTATTTTCAACTAATTTTTTTCACAAAAAATATAATTTTTTATCTTCTTCAGCTATTTTATTTTTTACAAGAGAAAATCCTAAAATATTTAAAATTTCAAAAAAAGTACTATAGTCATTTTTATTTTTATGCAATTTAATTAATTCTTTGTAACCTTCTGAAAATTCTAAATTAGCAAACATGTCAATAATATCTTTAACTTTTTTAAAATCAATAATTTCATTAAGATTTTCAAGCTCAATTTTATTTTTTAAAATTTTAAATTTATTTATTTGATTTTGATTAGAAATTAATAATTCATCAGTTAAATTAATTGGTTTTGAATAGTTGGTTGTTAACATTAAAAGTTTATAAGTATCAGCATCATAATTATTTAAAAATTCATGTGGAAAAATTAAATTTCCGATTGATTTAGACATTTTTTGATTTTTATAATTTAGCGTTCCAAAATGCATTCATTTTTTTGTAATATTTTCATTGTTCAATGCAAAATGTTGAATATTTTCATTTTCATGATGTGGAAAAATTAAATCAATACCACCACCATGAATATCTAATTGTTCTCCTTTAAAATACTTATTAATAAAACAACTACATTCTGTATGTCACCCTGGCCGACCCAATCCAAAAGGACTCAAAAATTTTATTCCTTTATCTGTTTCTTTTCATAAAGCAAAATCATAAGGATTTAATTTTTGAAATTTGTCTTCTTCATAGTTTAAATTTGATAATTTTTGATTACTAATTTCACCGTATTTTTCCTTATATTTGTCAACATTAAAAAAAACATTATTTCCAATTTGATAAGCCGCTTTTATATCAATTAATTTTTTAATATATTCATAAATGTCATTTAAAGAGTCAGTAACTCTTATAACTTTATTTGGCATTTCCAAATTAAATAATTTAAATAAATTTAAATAATATTGTTCATAATATGTAGTAATTTCTCTTTCAGTTTTATTTTCTTCTAAAGCCTTTTTTATAATTTTGTCATCAATATCTGTAATATTGTGTAAATAAAAAATTTCTTCACCTAAATATCTTTTAGCTCTTATCATTAAATCAAATGTAATTGTAGGTCGCAAATTTCCAATGTGTGGGTAATTATAAACAGTTGGACCGCATAAATAATATCTTTTCATATTCCCAAATTATATATAAATATATGCTTTAAAGTTTATAATTGTTATGCTATGAATTCTACAAAAGAAATAATTATCGCTTCTTTAACTGAAGCACTTACTAAAATGCATATAACAAAACCGGTTGTTTTAACCGAATCAAAAAATTATGGCGATTATTCAACAAATTTACCATTAACTTTGCAAAAAGAATTAGGAAAAAAAGCAATGGATATTGCTTCAGAGATTGTTAAAAATATAGACTTAAAAAAATATTCTGAAATTAGTGAAATTAAAGTTGCAGAACCCGGATTTATCAATTTTTGAATTTCCAATTCTGTTTTATCAACTACAGTAAATAATATTATTTCTTTAGGTGATAAATATGGTAATTCAGAAACAAAAAAAGGTAAAGTAAATATTGAATTTGTTTCAGCTAATCCTACTGGTTATTTACATATTGGTCATGCTAGAAACGCTGCAATTGGAGCAACACTATGCAATGTTATGGAAAAAGCTGGATATTATGTTGTAAGAGAATATTTAGTTAATGATTATGGGAATCAAATGAATAATTTAGCTGCATCTATCTTTAGTAGATATCAACAAATTTTCGATAAAAATTTCCCTATGCCTGAAGATTCATATAAAGGCGGCGACATTATTGATTTTGCTTCTGCTTTTTATAAAAAGTATGATGACAAGTATAAGAATGTTGAATACACAGATGATATTAGAAAATTCTTCCGTGAATTTGGTAGACAAATTGCTCTTGAAAATATTAATAAAGATTTAAAGCGTTTTGGTACCTGATTTGATTTATATACTTCAGAAACCGAACAATATGAAAAAGACCGTGTTTGACCAGTTATTAGAAGATTAAAATCAACATATCAAAAAGATGGAGCAACATGATTAGAAACAACTAAAGGTGGCAAGGATGATAAGGATAGAGTAATAATTAAAAAAAATGGTGACTCAACTTATTTATGTGCTGATATTGCTTATCATGAACAAAAATTTGTAGAACTTAATGATAAGAAAAATGGAAAAATTATTGATATTTGAGGAGCTGACCACTCTGGATATGTAGAGAGAGTAAAATTTGCTTTTGAAGATTTGGGTTGAAGACGTGATCAAATAGAAATTGTTTTATTTCAATTATTAAGAGTTGTAAAAAATGGTAAAGAGGTAAAAATGTCAAAAAGACTTGGAACTTCTTTAACATTAAGAGAATTACTTGACCTTGTTGGTAAAGATGCTATAAGATTTTTCTTAATTGAAAGATCGTATAATTCAAAAATTGATTTTGATATTCAAAAAGTTACTCAATCTGATGAATCAAATCCACTATTTATTATTAAATATGCTCATGCTCGTTGTGTTCAATTACTAGAAAAATCATCATTTAAAAATCCTAAAGCAACTAATTTAAATGATGATTTTGCTCAAAAATTAATTAATGTTTTAAAAGAATATCCAGAATTAATTGAAGTAATGGCAAAATCTTATAAGGTTAATTTACTTCCTCCATATCTTTTAAAACTTGCAGGAGCATTCAATTCGTTTTATTCAAATACTAAGGTTATTGGATCTAAAGAAGAAAAAAGTTATGTTGCTTTAGTAAAAGCCACAAAAATTGTCTTGGCAAATGCAATGAAACTAATGGATCTTGATATTCCAAATAAAATGTAATATTAAATTTAAAATAAGTAGCTTTTGCTACTTTTTTATAATTTCAAATTAATAAGAAAAATAATAAAAAAATGGCGGGTAAGAGAAGATTTGAACTTCCGCGGGTGTTTTAACACCCCTACAGTCTTAGCAGGACCGCCTCTTCGACCACTTGAGTACTTACCCAACGCATGTATTATTATATATTAAAAATATTATTTAAAAATAAAATGAAAATGGCTATCTTTTTGGATATATCTCATAAATATCATTTTCATTTTCTCAAATTCCAATTTTGTTTTTTCTTGCTACTCTTTCACTTTCTTGAAGTTCATTATAGTACTTTGTATTAGTGGTGTAATATATACTTTTTGTATCAAGAGAAATATATGCCTTTTTTGCTTTGCCGAAATATAATATTTGCGAACATAGATTGTAATATTGTCCTAAGTTATTTTTATAATAAATTATCGCTACAATTCTTCCATATTTGTCACTAATATTAGTTTTACCACCTTTGGTTTTTTGTGGAACAACATAAACCTCTGTTGGTTTCCCTTTAATTGAATCATTTTGATAAATATTCGTATAAGTTTCGGTATATTGTTTAGCTAGTTTTGCATATTTAAATTGCAATCCTGTTGTAAATTCTTTAGATCCTTTTTTATGATATTCAGGAGTATCAATACCAGCAAAACGATATATATTTCCATTTGTATCTCGAAATGTATCGCCGTCGTTCCAAAATGCAACATTAATTTTTGTTGCTTTATTTGCTTCTAATTTATTTGAAATTGGATATGGTAAGCCATTTAAACCAGAAAAGTTTTTAGGAACTATATCATTATTAAATTGTGGATTTTCATATTGATTATCTAGATTACATTTTAGACTTATGGTAGTAAAACTAATTGCTATTGGAACTAAAGATAAAGAAAAAAGTAAATTTCTAATTTTTTTATTTTTAAGCATAGTTTAATTTTTATTTTCTGAATGAAATTCTTTTATTTTTTCTTCTATAACTTTTGCCATAGCATCATAGCAAGGTTTATATAATTTTCTAGGTTCTCAATTTTTACCCTTTTTAATTTCTCCACTTTCAACATAATCAATTAATGCTTTTGCATTGGCTAATTTTACTTCAGTATTAACATTAATTTTTGCAACACCATTAGAAATTGCTTTTTGAATTTGATCTTTAGGAATGCCACTTCCGCCATGTAAAACAAATGGAATTTTTACTTCCTTATTTAAAATTTCTAAACTTTTAAAATCTAAACCTTTTCAATTTTGAGGATATTGTCCATGAATATTTCCAATACCGGCTGCAAGAAAATCTATTCCTAATTGAGCTAATTTTTTTGCTTCTATTGGGTTTGCAATTTCTCCCATTGCAATTACCCCATCTTCTTCACCGCCAATCGAGCCAACTTCTGCTTCTACACTAGCATTATATTCCTTAGCAATTTCAACTAAATTTTTAGTATTTTCCAAATTTTCTTTAAAACCATCATGACTTCCATCATACATAACTGATGTATATCCGGCTTTTAATGCTTCGACACATTGACTGAAATTTCCGTGATCCATATGCAATGCAACATCAATAGTAATGTTTAAATCTTTTATTAAACTACTAACTAGGGCATATATTATATTAAAACCGCCAAAATATTTAACTACTCCATAAGAAGTCCCAATAATAATGGGTGCATTCAACTTTTGTGCGGTCTCCAAAATAACTTTTGTTCATTCAAAAGTATTAGTATTAATATGAGCAATAGCATATTTGTTTTGGTAAGCATTATTTACCATTTTCTTAGCATTTACTAATGGCATTCTCTCTCCTTTAATTTATTACATTAATTTTAACAACAAATTAAAAAAAATTAGACTTCTTGGGAAAGTCTAATTATTATCTTCTGGTCTGTTAATTGTTCAAGACCCATCTTCATTTCTAAAGAATCTGCCATCAATTGTAAATAACTTATATAGTTCTCCACGTTTAATGTCTATTAATTTTTCATCTGAAATATCATTAGAAGCTTCTAATCTTCAATTAGAGAATAAAATTTCTTTAGTTTTATTAAATACAATTTCAAATTCCATTTTTTCTTCTTTGCTCAAGATTTCCTTGGCAACTTCAGCCATTGTATAATGTTCCATTATCGCTCCTTAAATAATATAATACATAAACAAAATAAAAAAGAGAGAGAAATATGATTTTTGTTTTTGTAATCAATCCAAAAAAGTTATTATTATTTTTAGATATTAAATTGTTAGGTAATAACAATTACTATAAAAAGAGTATAATTAAAATGTATAAATAGACCTTAATGAAATCATATTTTGTGGGTTGAATGTCTTGAAATTTTTCAGACCATAAAATTCTACCACATAAAATTAATTTTGTGTAAAAAAGTTTGGTGAAGATTTATACATTTTATATTAAAGACATCTTACATATGAAAGGAAACACAAATGTCTGTATTTGACGATAAATTTAAAGGAATTCATGTTTACTCAGAAATTGGTGAATTAGAAACCGTTCTAGTACATGAACCAGGCCGAGAAATTGATTACATTACACCTGCTCGTTTAGATGAATTATTATTCTCAGCAATTCTAGAAAGCCATGATGCAAGAAAAGAACATAAAGAATTCGTAGCTGAACTAAAGAAAAACAACGTTAATGTTGTTGAACTTGTAGATTTAATTGTTGAAACATATGATTTAGCAACTAAAGAAGCTAAAGAAAAATTAATTGAAGAATTCTTAGAAGATTCAGCTCCAGTTCTTTCTGAAGAACACAAAAAAGCAGTAAGAAACTTCTTAAATGGTATTAAATCAACAAGAGAAAAAATTGAATACATGCTTGCAGGTATTACAAAATACGATTTAAAAATTGAAGCAGATCGTGAATTAATTGTTGATCCAATGCCTAACTTGTACTTTACTCGTGACCCATTTGCATCAGTAGGAAATGGTGTAACAATTCACTACATGCGTTACAAAGTAAGACAACGTGAAACATTATTTAGCCGATTCATTTTCTCAAATCACCCTAAACTAGTTAAAACCCCTTGATACTATGACCCTGCTGAAGGATTATCAATCGAAGGTGGTGATGTGTTTATTTACAATAACGATACATTAGTAGTTGGTGTTTCAGAAAGAACTGACTTAAAAACCATTACTTTATTAGCTAAAAATATTAAAGCTAACAAAGATTGTGAATTCAAACGTATTGTTGCAATTAATGTTCCAAAATGAACTAACTTAATGCACTTAGATACATGATTAACAATGTTAGATAAAGATAAATTCTTATATTCACCTATTGCTAATGACGTGTTTAAATTCTGAGATTATGATTTGGTAAATGGAGGAGCTGCTCCTCAACCTGTAGATAATGGATTACCTCTAAATGAACTTCTAAAATCTATTATTAAGAAAGAACCAGTTTTAATTCCAATTGCTGGAAATTGTGCATCTCAAATTGAAATAGAAAGAGAAACACACTTTGATGGAACTAACTATTTAGCAATCAAACCAGGTGTTGTTATTGGATATGCTCGTAATGAAAAAACCAATGCAGCATTAGAAAAAGCTGGAATTAAAGTATTACCATTTAAAGGAAACCAATTATCACTAGGTATGGGAAATGCTCGTTGCATGTCAATGCCTCTATCACGTAAAGATGTTAAATGATAATTTAAATCATTCAAAATCTATATATTAAAATTCTTGCCCTATAGTGGGCAAGTTTTTTTATTTTCATTAATATGTTTCATACTTAGAAATTAAAAAAATAAATATGGTAAAATTAAAAAGTACTTTTAAAGTACCATGCGATTATTAACAAAAATTAATTAATCAAGCACTATTATGAATTCACTTGCTAGTGTCAATAAAATGATGCAAATGTTAGAAGTAATAGGAAGTATAACAAATAAAATTACACAATATTTAAAGGAAAAAAATGTCAGAAATGGAAACTAAAAAACCTGAAGTAGAAGCTAAAGATAAAAACGCTACTACTGCAGATAAAGAAATTATTTCAAGAGATAAATTATTAGAAGCAGGAACATACTTTGGTCATAGAGCTAGCCAATGAAATCCAAAAATGAAACAATATATTTGAGGAAAGAGAATGGGAATTCATATTATTGATATTGCCAAAACTCAAAAAACTTTGGAATATGCTTATAAATTATTGAATAAGATGGCGCAAAAACCAATATCTTTTATTTGAGTTGGAACTAAAAAACAAGCTAAAAAAGCTATTGAAGCTGCCGCAGCAAGAACTAATTCTGTTTATGTTTCAGAACGTTGATTGGGCGGAACATTAACAAATTCACAAACAATTTTTAGAAGTGTTAAAGAATTAGAAAGATTAGAAGAACTTCAAAAAAATGGTTATGAAGGTTATACTAAAAAAGAAGGACTACTATTTGATAAAAAAATAGCTAAGTTACAAAAAAACTTAGGTGGAATTAGAAAACTAGCTGGTAAAGCACAAACTCCACAAGTTATGATTTGTGCATCTCCAATCGATGATGAAATTGCACTAAAAGAGGCACGTAGGAAAGGAATAAAAATTTTCTCAATTCAAGATACTAACTCAAATCCAGATTTAGTTGATTTTATTATCCCAGCAAACGACGACTCAGCAAAATCAATTACTTTGATTATGACTATTCTTGCAGATGCTATTTGTGTAGCAAGAGGACAAGAACGTGAGTTTGCTTATAGACCTGATTCAGAAGTTAATTTACCCGAAGAACCTAAAAAAGAATATAGCGAAAGTCAAAAATCTAAATTTCAAAATAATAGAAATTCATCAGTAGAGAAAAAACCATACGGGAAAGCACCTAAAGAAAATAAAACTGAAGAAGTTGAAAATAAAAATTAATTTTATTGATTATTAAGGAGAATAAAATGGCAATAGATTTAAATAAATTAAAAGAATTAAGAGAAAGAACTAACTCAGGTTTATTAGATTGTAGAAATGCATTAGAACAAACTAATAACGATATTGAAGCAGCAATTAAATATTTACAAGAAAAAGGAATAATAAAAGCAGCTAAAAAGGCTTCAAGAATTGCTGCTGAAGGTATCGCAAAAGCATTTGTAAAAGATAACTTAGCAATTATTTTTGAACTTAATTGTGAAACTGACTTTGTTGCTAAAAATAAATTATTCCTTGATTTAGCAGATAAAATTCAAAATGCTTTAATTTTAGCTAATTTCAAAAACGATGATGAATTAAATAAGATAAAAATCAATAACAAAACAATTGAAGAATTATGCAATGATTTAACCGCTTCAATTGGTGAAAAAATAACTCTACGCAGAGCTGAAAAATACGTTGCAAATTCTAATGAAGTAGTTGCTGCATATACTCATGCTGATAGTAGAATTGCCGTTATTATAAAAGCAAAAGGTAATAATGTTGAACAAATTAGACATGTTGCTATGCATATCGCCGCTTTAAATCCTTCTTATCTATTTGAATGTTCACTACCAAAAGATTTACATGACAAAATTTTAAGCAAAGTAGAAAATGATCCAAAATTAGCAAATAAACCTGAAAAAATTCAAGCTTCAATTAAAAGCGGAATGTTAAGAAAAGAGTTTAATGATCTTGGAGTTTTAATGTTCCAACCATTTGTAATGGATGAAGGCAAAACAGTTGCAAAATTTTTAGAAGATACTAATTTGGAATTATTAGAAGCTAAAAGATTTGAAGTTGGAGAAGGAATTGAAAAAAAGACTGTGGATTTTGCTACTGAAGTTGCAGAGCAAATGAAGCAATAAAAAAATTAAATAATTTATAAAAACTGTAGGTTAGCCCCTATAGTTTTTTAATTTCTTTAATCTTATTAAAAATATATAATTAAAGTGAATAAAAATATTAAGGATTTATCATGATTAATAAAAAAATAATTTTAACAATTATTGATGGCTTAGGATTAAGAAAAGAAAAACAAGGAAATGCTTATGAACAAGCATTTCATCCTATTTTTGATTATTTATTTAATATGTGTCCTAATAGTATCTTAGAAGCGTCTGGTAAATATGTAGGATTGCCTAAAGGACAAATTGGAAATAGCGAAGTAGGACATTTAAACATTGGCGCTGGAAGAATTGTGTATACTGGGCTTTCTTTAATAAATAAATCTATTGAAGATGGTTCATTTATTAAAAATGAAGTACTTTTAAAAGTAATGGATGATGTAAAAAAACAAAATACTACTTTACATTTAATGGGTTTATTAAGTAATGGTGGTGTTCATAGTTATGATCTTCATTTATTTAAATTATTAGAATTAGCTTATAGCAAAGGATTAAAAAAAGTTAGTGTTCATATTTTTGGTGATGGTCGTGATGTTAAACCACAATCTATTTATGATTCTTTAGATTTTTTAAAATCATTAATTAATAAATACAATTACAAAATTTCATCAATTTCTGGAAGATTTTATGCAATGGATCGAGATAAAATTTTTGAAAGAAATGAAAAAACTTATGAAACTCTATTAGGGACTTCAAAAAATATCATTAATAATATTGATGACTATATTGAATCACAGTATTCAAAAAAAATATATGATGAATTTTTTATTCCTGCCCAATTAGAAAATGGGGATTTTGTTAAGGACAATGATTCTATTATATTTTTTAACTTCCGTCCAGATAGAGCTAGACAATTAAGTCATATGTTTATAGGATCGAATTTATATGACTTTAACTTAACCAAAAAAATTAAATTAAATCATTTTGTTTCTTTAATGAAATATGAAGGAATTAATTCAGAAGTAGCTTTTCCAGAAATGAAAGTAAGTAAACCATTAGGAGAAGTATTATCGCAAAATAATTTAAAACAATTAAGAATTGCCGAAACTCAAAAATATGCCCATGTAACATTTTTTATGGATGGGGGAATCGATACTATATATCCTAATGAAATTAGAATATTAGTTGATAGTATAAAAGCAAATTCCTTTGCTGATTTTCCGCAAATGTCTGCTAAAGAAATAACTGATGTATTATTGGAAAATGTTAAGAATGTTGACTTTGTAATAATGAATTATGCTAACCCTGATATGGTAGGACATACTGGAAATTTACAAGCCACTATTAAAGCAATAGAGTTTCTTGATGAACAATTTGAAAGAATTTTAAATTATGTTATAGATAATAAAGATGAAGTAACATGATTTATAACTGCAGACCATGGTAATGCAGAAGTTACTGAAGATGAAAATGGCAAACCTGCAACTAAACATACAAATAATCCAGTAATGTTTATATGCACAGATAAAACTATTAATTTAAAAAATGGTAAATTAGCTGATGTTGCCCCGACTATTTTAGAATATTTAGAAATTTCTAAACCTAAGGAAATGACCGGAACATCTCTTTTAATAAAAGAATAAAAAAAGTGCTTTTCTCAAATATAGTGAGCATGCACTTTTTTTTATTTAATTAAACTAGAATCTTAATGATAAACAGCTTAAACCACCATCTAATTTTTTGTATTCTGAAGTATCACAAGTAATTACTCTATAAATGCCCAAATCTTGAATTTTCTTTAATACATTAGGGTATCCATAAGGCACAATAACTGTTTCGTTAACTCAAATACAATTTGCTGCATAAGCTTCAGATTTGTCAACAACAATTTGATTAAATTCTTTAAAAATAGGATAATTTAAAAATTCACCTGAAATTAATAGATTATTATGTTCTAGATAATTTACTCCAGTTTTTAAATGAAGCATTTCTGTCATTGGTACAGGAATACATTTTTTATTTACTTTAGCTAAAATGTTAAAGAATTGTCTAATTCCTTCACGGTTTGTTCTTTCTGACATTCCAACAAAATATGTATCTCCTACCATCATAACATCACCACCATCTAATGTTCCTGGTGCTTCAATTTTAAATAAATGTTTTTCATCAAAGAATTTTTGTAAATAAGGTAGCATTTCAACTTTTTCACCATTTCTAGTTTTGGCACCTGGGTTAGTTAAAATAGCAATTTCACCAGTTACAATAACTGCTGTATCTTCAACGAAACATGAATCTGGGAATTTTTCATTTTTAGGACATGTAGTAACGTTTACACCACAACTTTTTAAAGCTTCGATATATTTTGCATGTTGTTCTAAAGCTAATTTGTAAATTGGTTTTCCAAGTTCGGGAGCAGAAGTAATACCATCGACCATTGAACTAGCTGGAGTTTTAACAATAACATTTTTGAATTTATTTTTCAAAGATTCCATTTCTCTCTCTTTCATATTTTGAGTCTTGTATTTTATTAAATATGACTCAATTTAAATTATAGGACAAAGTTAATTAAAAAATATTGGCATTTTAAATAATCTCTTTTACAAAGCCAAAATCTAATATAATTTATGTTATCATGGAACAAAATAAGGTTTATATAGATTTTGAAGCAATAACCAATCCTTTTGCAAGATTATTAAATTTACCTAGTGGAACACCATATGCCTATACACTTGGTCTTTTAAATATTAAAAATAAATTTGAAGTTAAAACCTTTATTATGGATTTTACTAAACATAATTCACTTAGTTCTATTTGAAATATCATAAGAAAAAAAATAATTTTAGATATTAATAAAATTAATAGTAAGCTAAATATTAATGATGTTATTTTTATAGGACATAATCCTGTATTAGAAAATAAATGCTTAAAAAAATTATTTCCTACCAATAAAGTTTTGCCTTTAATTGACAAACAAAATGTTTCCTTATCTAAATTAACTGGTAAAACTTTTAATATTCCATATTTTTCTGAAACTAAAAAAACTCTAACAAAATTAGGGACTGATACATTATTAAAAAACATTGTTGAAAGAAATGGTGCAATTGCTTCATTTGCAGGTTATTGACTTTATACTAATAGTTTAAAAAATTTAAGAGTTAACGATAAAAAGAAAAAATATTTTATAAATTTAAATAAAAAAATTCTTTTACGTGAACTTAATAAATATTCTAATGATGATGTAGTAAAAATGCTTTACATTTCTACTAATGAGAATGCTCTTCCTATTATGCTTAAAGAACTTGGCTACAAAAGAGAACTTTTGAAACAAATTAGAAACTTAAAATTAAATGAAAAACTAACAATAAAGGAAATAAAAGAAAAAATTTGAAATTTATAAAAGAAATATTAGGAGGTAAAAATGAAAACAATCAAGTCAAATTGGTTTACGCGTTTTTTTCCTAACAATAAAAAAGATTGAAAAAATTATTCACTTAAAACTTTACCAATAGTTATTGGCGAAATTTTGTTTTGTGTAAATGGTTTTTTAGATAATTTTATGGTTAGTCATATTGAATATGGTATTGATTCATTAACTTATGCTAATACTTGAACAGGAATAATTTATTCTATATTTTTTGCTATTCAAGGAATAGTTGCAATGTTTGTTGGGCAATATTATGGGAAAAAAGAATATGAAAAAGTAAATCAAATAATGAATATTAGAATTTGAATGTATTTAATGATTGTTTTATCTTTTGCTTTACCAATTTGGATAAATCCTTCAACAATGGTATATCTTGTTTCTGGTAAAAATATTTCAACAACTGCTTTATATCAAGCTAATACATATTTGATTTTAATTACTATTTCTTGACTTATTACGACTTATAACTTTAACACAAATATGTTGTTAAATGAAACTGGGCATTCTAATTATGCATTTGTTGGAGCTACACTAACATTATTTACTAATGCAACTATTAATGCAATATGTTTATATGTTTTTAAAAAACCTGCATATTTTGCTGCAATTGGATCGATAGTTAGTGCAATTGTTTGTTTAATTAGTGATTCTTTATTTACGTTTTTTAAAGATAGAAAAATATTCGTTAGTCCATTAAAATTATTTAAAATTAGCAAAAGTATTGCTAAACAAATTTTAAAAAGAATTCCCGCAATGCTTTTAACTATTGTGGCAATGATTACTATTCCAATTAGAATGATTTTATGAGCTCATGCTTATCCAGAAGCTTCAATAGGAAAAAAATGGATGGCAATTAGTGGAGTTACTATTTTAGGGCTTGTTGAAAGTTTGGCAAGTGTTGCTAGTGCTGTAACTAGTGCTTGTTCTAGCAATGTTTCTTATTTTGTGGCAAGTGAATTAGGTAATGGTAATTTTGAAGAAGCAGAAAAACATTCGCGAGCTTTGAAAGGATTTCATGCATTAAGTGGAATTTTACTTTCAATAATTATGACAGGCGTAGTTTATGGAATAATTGCAGTTGACAATACAACTGCAGGAATAGAAAAAAGTGTCAAAAATTATTTTCAAGATCCCAATAATTTATCAAATATAAAAAATGAATTTCAAAATTTATCATCAATAGTTAATGTTTCAAATATTCCTAAAGATTTTATTGAAGCGCGTGTGCAAGAAGCAAAGCAAGTGTTTAAAGATAATTTTCTTAAATCTTGTTGAACATTTATTGCATTTAATCCAATATGATGTATTTTTTATACCACTGCTGCTTTAATTAGAGCTGGTGGTAGAAATTATATTGGTGCAATTGCAACCTTATTATCACAAGGATTAGCATTTGTTTGATTAATAGTAATAACTTTATACTTTAAACCATTTTTTCCTCAAACATTTAATTTACCACTTGCTTATTTTGTATTTTTCTTATTTGATTTTGTCAGATGAGGAATATTTGAAATTTTTCAATGAAAATTTGATTGAAAAAGAAATATAACTCACGAAACAATTTCTAATATAAAAAATAACCTATAAGTTTAAACAAATTAACTTTTGAGTATAATAATTTTGATATGAGTAATACGTTTAAATATTTAGCAATAGGTGATTCAATTGGGCAAGGGTTTAATTCAAAAATTGGCTCTAGAAGTTATGGTTACAAAAATGCTAATGAAATATTTAATAAAGGTTATAGTTACCCAGATTATTTAGTTGAATTTATCCTTGATTATGTTAAAAATAAAAAAAATAAAAACAATTTAAAGCTTCAAGAATTTTGAAGAAATTTTGAATATAAAAACATTGGATTATCTGTACTAAGAATTAAGGATTTAAATGATCTTTTTTTAAGCAATGTAACTAATGATTTTGTTGAATTAATAAAATTAAATAAGAAATTGGTTAATATTGCAAATTCATGCACTAATGAAGAAGAATTTTGAAATGTAAATGACAATAAAAATTTTATTCATGAATACATTTCTAACAAATTTGTAAATGCAATATCTGAAGCTAATTTGATTACCATTTCTATTGGTGGAAATGAATATCAAAGTTCTGCACCATTTTCTTTAATAAGAAGTCTTTTGCTAGAAAATAATTATTTTATAAAACAAAAAATTTTACAAAAATTAAATGATGAAGTATTTAAGTTAACTAAGACTATTGAAAATGATTATGTTGAACTAATTAAAAATATTAGAAGAAATAATAAAGATGCAACTATAGTTTTAATAAGTTATGCTATGCCTTTCTTCCCATTTTTAATGTCTTATCAAGAAATTCTTACAAAAAGAAATTCACGAATATTTGAACATTTTTTTGACAATTTTGTATGTATGTTTGATGATATGTTGTTACGAATTTCAAAATCTCAAAATGTTTTGTGAACAAAAACTTTTGAAAATAGAAATTGAAAAAAATATGCCAAACAATTTTATGAAAATACCCTAGATGTTCATCCAACAGAACTTGGCTATCAAGAAATGGCAAGAAATATTTTCATTACCATAATTAATAATAAAAAAATGCCATTTATTATAAAGAAAAACTGTGATAGAAAAATTTTTAAGTTCAATATTTCTCATAATTTAAAAATAAGCAAAAGAAATAAAAAATTTTATAAAAGAGTGTTTTTACTGCCAAAAAATTCAAATAGATTGATTTACATTTTTAGATGTTGAATGGAACAAAATAGAAATGTTCAAAATCCATATTTCGCTTTATTTAAAAGAGAGTTAAACAAAATAATAGATTTTGATAATTATGATGATACAAAAATAGTAGAAAGAACCAAATATTCATCTTTGGTTAGTTTAATTTTGGAAAATGCTATTCATATTGTTAAATATTTGCCAAAAGATTCAAAAATTTATTCTCACTTTAATCAAATAATAAAAAACCAAGAAAAATTTTTATATGCTTTTTCTTTAATTTTAAATAGTACAAATACCTTAAATATAATCGATAATATTGAAAAAATTAAATTTGCTAGCACTAAATATAAACTAGATATTTTCTTAAACAAAATAATGCTTTTAAACGAACAAGAAAGTTTCTCATTATTTAAAGAAATGTTGGTAAATAATCAACTGAAATTGAAAACATCGATAATTAAAATTTTCGAAATTCTACTTAATGATATTAAAAATCACAAACCTGTAAAAATTCTTAATGAAACAATTAATACTTTTTGATATGAAATGTCATTTGATAAAAACGTTCTTCAGAATATTGAAATTTTTGTAAATAAAATAATAGAAAAAATTCCACTAATGGAAACTTTTGAAACTTTTAACAAATTTATTTGTTCATTTGTTGGTGAACATAAAATATTAATTACAAATTTAATAAAATCTATTATTGACTTTGCAGCTAAGAGATATGAAAATAAAAAAGAAGAGTTTTCACAAATTTTATTGAAAATGCTAAAAATAAAACAAGTTGATTTAATTGACAGAGATTGAATTAAATTAAATAAAATAATTAACAAATTTTTATTAACTTTTAAGGATATTAAAGTTCAAAATACCATTTGTAAAATATTTGTTTTATCGTTTGAAAAAATTAATATATGAAAAGCATTTGATTTTGGCAAACTAAATGCTTTTAAATATTTTAAATTACTATTAAAAACATTTGGTAGAGCGATTATTAAAAACATTTTTAATAAAACTCATTTTAAGATATACAGACTTTTTTCTAAATTATTATGATTTAAATTAGGTTGAAAAATGAGGAACATTTTTAAATAATTTTTTTAATAATTGCTTTGAAAATTATTTTTATTTACAAGCATAATACCCATTCTTTATTTTACTTTTAATAATAGGTATAATTTATATCAAGAAATTATTTAAGAAAGGATGAGGTGTATGACAACATTTTTTAAAATGCAATTGAAAATTTTTTATCGCCAAATTGCATTTTATATTACTGGAATTGTTTCGATGATATTTAATATCGGAATTGCTCTTGCATTATATGTTTCATTAAAAATAATAGGTGGAGATTCACAACTTATTTATACACCAGAAGCAACAGCAATGTTTCGTTCGTTTATGGTTACTTTTGGTACTATTAATGGGTTTATGAGTGCAGCACTTGTTTTGCAAGGACTTTTTTATAAATATCGCGATGAGGGAATGTATTATGTTATGCAATCTAAACCCATAACAAAATTACAAATTTATTTTGCCACTGTTTTTGCTGGAATGGTTGTAATAATTAGTCAATTAGCTATTAGTAGTGTTGGGTATTTTGTTAGTACTTTTTTTATTCCCAGTTTGCCTTTAAAAGAAAAATTTTTAACAACTATCACTTTTTATTTAGGGACCATTTTAATTGCTTTTGTTTCATTAGGACTTGGAGCATTTTTACATAATTTTATGCAAGCTAAAACTTATCAATTTGCTACTGGATGAGTGCCTGTTATTTTTGTAATTTTAGTTTATTTTGTTGCTACACCTTCTAGAACAAAAGGAAACGTTCTTTCAACAGTCGCATTAAAAAAAGTTATTAGTGTCGGAAAAGATAATCTTACTAAAAAAGAAAATAAACAAATTCCCGAATATCTTGCTTATCCTTTTGATAATGGTCATAGTTTTTGGGTTGAAGATAAATTGACTGATGATACTTTTTCAAAAATGGTTGAAGATAATAACAAAAATTTATATAACAAAATTTTTTGACTTGATCCCGCAACTTATTTTGCAAGTAATTATTTTTTAATTGGCAGAAAAAGCAATAGAACACAAGAGTTTTTATATACTAAAAAAATTAATTATGGTGAAAATAATTTTATAAAAGATATTAATGAAAAAAAATGAGTTTTTAAAATTAAAAATACCAAGATTAATGGTCAAGTTTCAAATGATTATTTTGGTCTTTCTTATAATCATACAATGCTTCTTAATATGGCTAGAGTTAAAGATTTAAATAGTCCCTTAACTTCTGATTTCATTGAAACGATTAAATCAACAAATCTTTTGGCAGCTAAAAAAGCGACAATCAAAGCTTTTAACGAAGTACAAGAAGACATAATTAATAAAATTGATGAGCTTAGCAAATTATCGGATTTTACCTTAAATAAAAAAGTAATTTCATGAAATACACTTGGTCTTTTGCAATTAATAAAAGACTTGAATGAAGATAAATATCTTTTTGATATTATTAAGAATTTCACTTTAAAACATATAAATTTTCCAAAAGATAGTTTATATTCAGAAGATCAATTTAAAAATATGAATCAAAACGAATTTGAAAAAACCATTACTAACCCTGCATTAACCACACTAATTTTTAAATATAATTTAGTAAAGCAAACAGCACTTATTTATCTATTATCTAAAGTAATTAGAGAAAAGGCTCCGACAAAAGGAGTTCTTGAAAATTTTGATTTTAATGAACTTGAAAAATATTTTAAAAATATTAAATCATTATCAGCATTAAGTGTTGTAAAAATGAATAATAATTTAGTTGAATTTGGAACTAAGAAACCTTTTCCATGATATGTTGGATTTATTACACCATTATTAGCATCATGAGTTTTAATTATTGCTGGATCAATTGTTTACAAAAAGAAGGTTAATTAATATGAAAAAAAATAAGCAATTTGATACTAATGATAAAGAAATAAATAAAAAATTTATGACTAGTAAATCTTTTAGAAAATATTTTAGTATTAAATTTTTGAAACAAGCTAAGGAAAACTTTGAATTAGCTAAAGAATATCATTTAAAAGCGATAGAAGCAGAAAAAAAAGTAGAATCCAATATTTCTGAAAATGTTGCAATTTCCATTCAACATGTTACTAAGATTTTTAAAAATATTACTGGTACTCCCAATCGTGTGTTAGATGATATTAGCTTTGAAGTAAAAAAAGGTGAATTTCATGGCTTTATTGGTAATAATGGAACAGGAAAAACAACAACAATTAGATTAATTCTTAATTATTATGAAGATGGATATGGAAAGATTTTTATTAATGGTATAAATTCAAAAGATCCAAAAGCTAAAGAAAAGTTAGGTTATATTCCCGAAATTAGCGTTTTCCCTAAAAATCTAACAATTTATGAATATTTGTATTACTTTGCTAAACTATCTAAACTTTCAACGCAAGAAGCAAAGGATAGAGTTTCTTA
This sequence comes from Metamycoplasma buccale, assembly GCF_046774455.1. Classification (GTDB taxonomy): domain Bacteria; phylum Bacillota_I; class Bacilli_A; order Mycoplasmatales; family Metamycoplasmataceae; genus Metamycoplasma; species Metamycoplasma buccale. The sequence goes on from NZ_CP177249.1 coordinate 279,905, forward strand.
TTTAATGAAAAAGTATGGTTTTAGTGATGAACAATTTAAAAAATCTGCTGAGAAATTATCAAGCGGCCAAAAGAAAAAAGTTTTATTAATGCAAGCCCTTTTAAATGATCCCGATATTTTAATAATGGATGAACCTGCTGCTAATTTAGATCCATCAGCAAGAATTGAATTTTATGAAGCGGTAAGTGAATTACATAAGCAAGGAAAAACAATTTTAATGTCTTCTCATATTCTTTCAGAATTAGAAAAATATATTGACTCAGTAACTGTTTTTGAAGGTGGTCACGTTAAAGATACTGGAAAAGTTAAAGACAAACTTAAAAACAAATTTTATGACTACAAAATTGTTTCATCAGATAATGAAAAATTAGAAGAATTATGTAAAAATTTTCAATTTAAAACAAAACTTTTACAAGACAGTTTACTTGTTAAAATAAATACAATTGAGGAAAAAACTAAAATTTTTAATGCGGCTTTAAAAAATAATATAAATATTTTTTCATTAAAAGAAAATAATTTATCATTGAATCAAATTTATTTTAGTACATCAGAATCTGAATAAGGAAATATATGAAATTATATGATTTAGTTGAACCTAATAAGGTGGGTTATTTAAAAGTTAGTGGTTTACATACTATTTATTATGAAGAATCAGGAAATCCTAATGGAGTTCCTATTTTATATGTTCATGGTGGACCTGGTGGCGGTACAACACCTTCTGCAAGACAATATTTTGATCCTAATTTTTATCGAATTATTGTGTTTGATCAAAGAGGTTGTGGTAAAAGTACTCCAAGTTCTGAAATAAAAGAAAATACTACCCAAGATTTAATTAATGATATTGAAATGATAAGAAAAACACTAAACATAGATAAATGAATTTTATTTGGTGGTTCTTGAGGTTCTTGCTTAAGCTTACTTTATGCTATTAATTTTCCTAATAGAGTTAATGGTCTTATTTTAAGGGGAGTCTTTTTAGGGAGAAAAGAAGACGATTATTATTTATACCAAAGAGGAGCATCATTTTATTTTCCTGAAGCTTATGAAGAATTTAGCAATTTTATTCCTGAAAATGAACGCAAAGATTTAATTAAGGCATATCATAAATATTTAAATTCAAAAAATAAAGTAATAGCAGAAAAAGCTGCATATCATTGAACAAAATGAGAATTGGGATTAATAACATTGTATCCTATGTTAGATTTTGATACGATTTTAGAAGACAGGAAGGCTAATTTAGAATTAGCGAAATTAGAAAATCATTATTTTGTTAATCACATTTTTTTAGATGATGATAATTTCATTTTAAACAATATTAAAAAAATAGAAAACATTAAAACAATTATTATTCATGGGCGTTATGATATGGATTGTAGACCAGAAGGTGCATATTTGTTAAGCAAATCTTTAAAAAATTGCTCATTAAAATTTATAATAGCAGGACATTCTTCAAAAGAAATTGCTATTTCTGAAGCATTAGTTGATGCTACGGAAGATTTCAAAAATACATTTATATAATTTTTATTATAAATATTATAATTTTAGATAAAAAGGAGTCTCATATGGATATTTATGAAAAGGATAAAAAATTATCAACAGCTTTATTAGTGCTATCTATTATTCAAATTATTTTTGCACCAATATTATTTATTGTTTGATTTGTTACTATAGCAAATTATGGTAGATTAACCCCTAGATTAGATCCATCACAAATTTTAAATATTAGCACAGGATTTTTAATTTTTGCATTAGTAATTTTAGGTATTTCAATAGCATTATTTGTTGTTTCTATTATTGCAACCATTGCTGCTTCAAAATTAAATTACAAAATTCCATTTATTTTAATATTAATAGGAATTTTTACTACTCCAATAGTTTCTATTGTTGGTGCTATTTTGTGAAAAAATCATTTAAATAAGTTAAGTAATAATTCTGAAAATATAAAAACAAATCCAACAAATCCCGAATTACCAAATCAAGCTGATTCAAATTCTAATGCTTTGTAAAATAAAAGCGAAATTTGAAAAATAAAAATCTCGAGAAGTATCGAGATTTTTATTTTATCATTTAGTAATTGGTAGTTTGTTAGCATCTTTTTGAAGTCCGCAAACTGCTAAGATGAAATCAACTAATGCTCAAATACCAAAACCACCACCTGTAAATAATTTTATTAATCCTAAACCTCATCTACCACTATAAAATCTATCGATACCTAGTGTTCCTAAAAAGAATGATAACAAGGTTAATACTAATCTACTTTTTGTTGACATTTTCTATTCCTTCCTATAATTAATATTTTACTTAAAGAAAGCAAATATTTAATTATTTTAAAAATTGTTTGTTTGTCAATCGGAAATTAATAGATTTTTTTCATCTTTTTGTACACCGCAAACTGCTAAGACAAAATCAATTAATGCTCAAATACCAAAACCACCAAATGTAAACAACTTTAGTAATCCTAAACCTCATCTACCACTATAAAATCTATCAACACCTAATTGTCCCAATAATCCTGATAATATTGTTAATACTAATCTACTTTTTGGTGAAACATTATTTGTAGCCATCATTTTTATTTCTTCATTACCATTATTTTCCATTTTTTTTATCTCCTTTAAAATGCTTTTTATATATTAAATTATAATTATATACAAATTATAGGCAAGGAGTAAAAATGAATATTTCTATTCAAAACGTTGCTAAAAAACTTAATTTATCTGAAAAATCAGTAGAAGCAACTTTAAAATTATTAGCAGAAGATTCGACAATACCCTTTATTTCTCGTTATAGAAAAGATGTTACAGGCGGACTTAATGAAGAGCAAATTTCAAATATTAATGCATTCTATCTTTATGATGTTGAATTATTAAAAAGAAAAGAATATGTTTTAGAAATTTTAGAAGAAAAAGGACTGTTAACTGATGAAATAAAAGCAAAAATTAATTTAGCCACTACTAAACAAGAAGTAGAAAATATCTATGAACCTTTTAAAATTGGTAAAAAAACCAAAGCTAGCGAAGCAATTGCAATGGGACTTGAACCATTAGCTATTTTAATTATGCAAAATGATGATATCAATTTTAATTTATATAGTGAAGCTAGAAAATATTTTAATGATAAATTAAAAACTGAAGAAGAAGTTATTGAACAAACAAAGTACATTATTTCGCAAATAATTTCCCAAGATATTGAAACAAGAGAATATATTAAAAATCAACTTATAAATTATGGATTCATTATAACTAAATTAAAGAAAAATGCTGAGGATGATAAAGAAATATTTAAACAATATTATGATTATCAAGATAAAGTTAATAAAATTCCTAATCATAGAATTTTGGCCATTTCACGTGGCGAAAATAAGAAAATTTTATCTTATGACATAACTTATAATGAGAAAAAAATCATCTTTGATTTGAATCAAAAATATTTCAAAAATAAAAGAACAGCTCATATTATTTTGGATTGTATAAAGGATAGTCTTGACCGACTTTTAATGCCTTCAATTATTAGAGAAATTAAGAATGATTTATTTGATAGAGCACAAACTGAAGCAATAAAAATTTTTGCAGAGAATTTAGAACAAATGCTTCTTGCGCCTGCAATTAAAAATAAAATGATTTTAGCAATTGACCCCGCTTTTGTTAATGGATGCAAAATTGCGATATTAGCTAAAAATGGTGATTTTTTAGAAAAAAGTATAATTTTTCCCAATCCTCCTCAAAATAAAAAAGATATTGCTAAAAATATTGTTAATAATTTAATTGATAAATATCATATAGATTTGATTGTTATTGGTAATGGAACAGCAAGCCGTGAAACTGAAACATTTATTGCCGAAATTATAAAAGACAGAAATCAAAAAAATCCTTCTGAACAGATTAAATTCGCAGTTGTTAGTGAAATAGGAGCATCTGTTTATTCGGCTTCTAAATTAGCACAAAATGAATTTCCTAATTTATCAGTAGAGGAAAGAAGCGCTATTAATATTGGGAGAAGATTTCAAGATCCATTAAATGAACTAATTAAAATTGACCCAAAATCAATTGGAATTGGTCAATATCAACATGACGTTAATCAAAAAGAATTATCAGACCATTTAGCGTTTAAAGTCAATAAAGTTGTTAATATGGTTGGTGTTGATTTAAATACAGCAACTGAAGTAATACTTTCATACATTTCTGGTCTTTCTAATACAATTGCTAAACACATTGTTGATTATCGTAATGAAAATGGAAATTTTAAAAACCGTGAGGAATTAAAAAATGTAAAAGGATTGGGGCCTAAGGCTTATGAACAATCAGTAGGATTTTTAAGGATTCATGATTCTAATAATTTTTATGACAAAACAAATATTCATCCTGAAAGTTATGAAATAGCAGATAAGTTAGTTAGTTATTTAGGATTAAATTTACAAAATATTAATAAAGAAATATTACAAAATATTAATAAAGAAGAAATAAAAAATAATTTAAATATTAATGAATATGACTTGCAATTAATAATAGATTCTTTAATAGCGCCTGGTAAGGATATTAGAGATGAAAAAAATGGGTTTATTTTATCTGATAAAGTCTTAACGATTGACGATATAAATGTCGGTCAAGAAATAACTGGACAAGTTTTAAATATTACTGATTTTGGAGCTTTTATTTTTATAGGATTAAAGCAAAGCGTTTTAATACATATTAGAAATATGAAAAAAAATCCTGATGATTTTATTAAGCATCCATCAGATGTTTTAAGTATTGGACAAAATGTAACTGTTAAAATACTTGAAATAGATAAAGAAAGAGACCGTATTCAAGGCAAATTAATATGGAATTAACTTTTAAAGTTATTTTATAGTATAATAAAAGTACTTGTTTTTATTTATATATGAAAAGAAGGTTGGCATGTTGCCGACCTTTTTATGTAAAGTTAAGAAAAAGAGGAGAGAAAAATGTCAAATAATGAAAATGAGAAAAAAAGAGGAAAAGAAATTTTTACTGCAATTAATAATTTAGTAAATTTAAGAAATAATTCAAATACTTGAATGCTTGATAAAAATGAAGTCATTCAACTATTTAAAGATGCAGTTACAAAAGTTATAGTTGATACTTATGATAAAGATGCTGAACTTGAATTTGTTGTTGATGAAAGTAAAAATGAATTTATTGTTATTAATAAAAACAAAAGAGTAGTAGAAGATCCAGAAAGCGATGAAGAAAAAGATAACTTAAGCCGTTGCATTGAAATTCCATTAAGTATTGCCAAAAAAATAAAAGTAACTGCACAAGTTGATGATGAATTAGAAGAAGTTGTTAACTTTGAAGAATTTTCTAAAAAAGACTATATTAAAATTTCACAACTATTTAATCAATTTAGTAAGGAACTTGAAAAAAAATCTATTTATAACTATTATTCTGCAAAAATTGGTCAAGTTGTTAAAGCTAGAGTTTCTACTATTTTAGGTAAGAGTATGATTTTGGAATTAGAAGACGGTACTCCTGCTTTTATGCCTCCAATGGCTAATAATCGTAAAATAACTTTTAATTTAAATCCTGGTTCTTCAATTGATGTTTACATTGATAATGTTTTAGAAGACAATAAAAATGCTCAAGTTATTGTATCTAATGTTGAAGGTAAATTACTTGATAAATTATTAAAAAAAGAAATTCCTGAATTAGAAAGTGGAATTATTGAAGTTGTTTCAATTGCTAGAATTCCTGGTGAAAGAGCAAAAATTTTGATTAAAAAATCAGATAATGCACCAGTTGGAATTGAGGAATTAGGAGCAATAATTGGACATAATTCTGAAAGAATTTTAAATGTTTCTCGTCAATTAAATGGCGAAAAAATTGATGTTATTCAATATAGTGATGATTTAAAACATTTAATTATAAATGCACTTAGTCCTTCAAAAGTTATTGATGTAATTGAAAACCCGGCAAAAACAACTGCTAAAAATCAAGCTTTTATTGTAGTTGTTCCAACAATGCAACATACACTAGCAATTGGTAAAAAAGGCCAAAATGTAACACTAGCTTCAGAAATTGCAAAAGTTAGACTAGACATAATTAGTCAAAAAGAAGCTGATGAGCAAGAAATAAACTATGACATTAAGAATGGTAATATTACCCTTAATCAAATAGAAGAATTAAATCAAGGCAAAAGACTTCATTCAAATTTCAAGAAAAAACAAAAAAATTCTTCTTTTGCTTCATTTAATGAAGGAAGAATTGATATGACAGAATTTGAAAGTGATATTGCTGAACTTAGATCACAAATTCAAAATTCTGAAATATTTGAAAAACAAATTTTAGGAAATGAAGTTGACAATGATTTAGATATAGAAGCAACATTAGCTAAAGTTAAAGAAGAACTAGATAGTGAAGCATCTAATGATGAAATTGTTGATAATGATCCATATTCAAAACAACTTACTACAGAAGAAGATTATGCAAAGATAACCAAAACTAAAATGAAAGACTTTAAAGAAGATAAAGATTTGAGTTTTGGTTTAGACGATATTGATTTAAGTGATCTTGATAATGAAGATTGATAAAAAATATTTTAGAAAATCAATTTCTGATAATAATGTTTATCCTATTAATTTATTAGTTAGATTTGCTAAAGACAAAGAAGGAAGCATAATTTTTGACCCTGACGGAGTAAAATTAGGGAGAGGTGCATATTGTTTAAAAAATCAAGAAGATTTAGAAATGGTTTTTAAAAAGCGACTTTTAAATAAAGCTTTCAAGCAAAATATTAGTCCTAGTATTTATGAATATTTATGAAATGAGGTGTTAACATGGCTAAAAAAGATTCCAAAAGATTAACAAATGTTGAAAATATTAAGAAGCAATTGGAAATTAATGAAACTAAATTAAAAAATGGTATTTTTATTTTTCATGGTCCTTTAACTATATCTGAATTTGCAAATAAAATTAATAAAAATGCCGCTGATTTACTTACTTTATATTTCAAGAAAGGAATAATTAAAAATATTAACACTTCACTTAGTGAAGAGGAAATTGCTGAACTTTGTTTTGAATATAATTTAGATTTCAAAAAAGAAGATATTGTTAACGCTAATAATTTACTTGACAAATTAGAAATAATAGATGATCCCGCTGATTTAGTTGTTAGACCTCCCATTGTCACAATTATGGGACATGTTGATCATGGTAAAACTACATTAATTGATCAAATTAGAAAAAGCAATGTGTTAAAGACGGAATTTGGTGGCATTACCCAGCATACAGGTGCTTATCAAATAACTTATTCAAACAGAAAAATTACTTTTTTAGATACTCCTGGACATGAAGCATTTACTGAAATGCGTTCTCGTGGAGCAAAAATCACTGATATTGTAGTTATTGTTGTAGCCGCTGATGATGGAGTTAAACCCCAGACAATTGAAGCAATTGACCATGCAAAAGCAGCAAATGTTCCAATCATTGTTTTTGTTAATAAAATTGACAAGCCAAGTATTGATTTAGAAAAAATTAAAAGTCAATTAAGTGAAATAGATATTGTCTGTGAAGAGTGAGGTGGTGATGTTCAATTTGTTTATGGTTCAGCACTAACTAATAAAAATATTGACCAATTGTTAGAAGCGATATTTTTACAAGCGGATATGTTAGATCTAAAAGTAAATTTAAATAGAGAACCAATTGGTACGATTATTGAATCACGAATTGATAAAGGAAGGGGAGTTGTTGCTACAGTTATTGTACAAAATGGAACCCTTTTACCTAGAGACTTTATTATTGCTGGTGGACAATACGGCAATATAAGAAGTTTGGAAACTATTGAAGGAGTTTCTATTAAAAAAGCTTTACCAGGTATGCCATGTGTGATAACGGGTTTAAATAAACCACCACTTTCTGGGGAAAAATTTATTGTTATTAGTGATGAAAAATATGCCAAAAAAATAGCAACAGAAAAATCATATTTAGATAAACAAAAAGAGTTAAATGAAAAAAATACTTACTCTTCTATTGATGGCATAAAAAATATCAATATTATTATTAAAACAGATGTTCAAGGAACAGCAGAAGCAATTAAAAATAGCGTTTTAAAAATTAAAAATGATGAAGCTAGAGTTAATGTAATTAGAGCAACTGCAGGTGAAATTAATAAAGCTGATGTCATTTTAGCAGAAGCATCTAATGCAAGAATTTATGCTTTTAATGTTTCAAATGTGTTAAATGAAGTTAAAAGTATTGCTGAACAAAAACATATTAAAATTATTAAACATAATATTATTTATAAAATAATTGAAGAATTGACTGCTCTTGTTAAAACTCTTAAAGAACCTGTTTATGAAAGTAAGCTTATTGGTGAAGCAAATGTTATTCAATTATTCTTTTACTCAAAAGTAGGAACCATTGCTGGATGTATGATGACAAATGGTCAAGTAAAAGAATTTTCAAAAGTAGAAGTTTGAAGAAAAAATAAACTAATTTTTGAAGGAATTATAAGTTCTTTAAAGATTGGTAAAAATGACGTAAAAGTTGTTGAAAAAGGCCATGATTTTGGTACTCATATAAAAGACTTTGATAAAATAGAAGTAGATGATATATTAAAATTTTATGAGGATGTATTAAAAGAAGATGAACGCGATTAATCATGAAAGAAAAACCAGTTTATTACTTAAATTAATTGGAGATAGTTTTTATCAATTACAAGATTTTGATGTTACAAATATTGCAATTAATGACGTAATTTTAACCATAGATGGTTCACATGCCAAAGTTTATGTAACATTTTTTAAAGATAAAGCTAGATATTTTGACAAAATTGTCAAAATGACCCCATTTATTCGTTCGGTTGTAGCTAAAAGTTGAGATTATAAAAAATTGCCAGAATTAGAATTTATAATCGATACAGTTGAACCTAATGCTCAAAGAATAGAAAAAATTCTCAAAGATATTAAAGATTAAAATGAAAAACACTTATGATGCCATTGTTATTGGCGGTGGTCACGCTGGAATAGAAGCAGCTTATGCTCTTGCTAAGCGTGCTTTTAATGTGGCTTTAATTACTTTAAATGTTAATAGATTAGCGATGCTACCTTGTAATCCTTCTATCGGTGGATCGGCAAAAGGAATAATTACTAGAGAAATTGATGCACTTGGAGGTGTCCAAGGTTTTTTTGCTGATCAAGCAATGATTCAAATTAAAATGTTAAATACTTCTAAAGGTCCAGCTGTGTGATCTTTACGAGCCCAAATTGATAAAGAGAAATATTGCAAAATTATTTTAGAAGACATCAAAAAACAAAAAAATATTACTTTAATTGAAGATGAAGTAACTGACTTAATTGTAGAAAATAAAACCTGTTTAGGCGTTGTAACAAAAGAACATGGAAATATCTTTTCAAAAGTTACTATTATGACTACTGGTGTATATATGAATTCACGAATTTTGCGTGGAGAAAATATTAAATACGATGGACCAGACGGAGAAAAAACTAGTTCAACTTTATCAAAAAATTTATCTAAATATAACTTTGAGATTATTAGACTAAAAACAGGAACTCCATGCCGAATTTATACTGATAGTATTGATTTTTCTAAAGTTGAAAAAGAAGTTATTGACAAAAATGAATTGTGTTTTTCTTCACATAGTAATATTAGATTAGATGAACAAACTTGTTGTTATTTAACTCATACTACTCCCAAAACAAAAGAAATCATTTTAAAAAATCTTGATCGTAGTTCTTTATACTCTGGAATTATTAAAGGAATAGGACCGAGATATTGTCCTAGTGTTGAAGATAAAATTGTGCGTTTTCAAGAAAAAGAAACACACCATATATTTTTTGAACCAGAAACTTCTAAAGGAGATATTATGTATATTAATGGTCTTTCAACTTCAATGCCTGAAGATGTTCAAGATCAAATGATTGCATCTATTCCCGGACTTGAAAATGCAAAAGTTCAAAAATATGGTTATGCAATTGAATATGATGCTATCAATCCTTTAAATTTATATAAATCACTTGAATCAAAAATATTAACCAATTTTTTTTCAGCTGGTCAACCGAATGGAACAAGTGGTTATGAAGAAGCTGCAGCACAAGGACTTATTGCCGGAATAAATGCTGCTAATAAATTAGAAAATTTACCAAGTATTGATATAAAAAGAAATGATGCCTATATAGCTGTTTTAATTGACGATATCGTAACTAAAGGAACAAACGAACCCTATCGTATGTTAACTAGTCGTGCTGAATATCGTTTACTATTAAGAAATGATAATGTTGATAAAAGATTGTCATCTTACGCCTATCAAAACAAAATGATTTCTAAAGAACAATATAATAAAGTTAATGAAAAATATCAGCTTATTGATGAGACTATTGAAAATTTAAAAAATGAATATGTTTCTTCAAATAGTGAAATAGCTAAAAAATACCATGTGGAAAACGGAATTTCAAAATTGAAATTACTAGCAAATCCAGAAGTTAATCCGATTGACATTTTAGGAAATAATTTTCCTTACATTGATGAAGTTACTATCCAAGTTAGATTATTTGGATATTTAAAAAAACAAGAATCATCAGCTCAAAAAATGTTAAGATTAGAAGCATTAAAATTACCTACAAATATTGATTATGATAAAGTTGCAAATTTAGCAACTGAAGCAAAACAAAAATTAAGTAAAATTAGACCCACAACAATTGGACAAGCTGCAAGAATTTCTGGTATTAATCCTGCTGATATTGAAATGTTGATGTTTTATTTAAACAATAGGAAATAACTAATGAAATTAAATATAATTGCTGTTGGCTCGTTGTCAAAAGATTATAAAAATTTGTATGATAATTACGTAAAGAAAATTAATTTTTTTTCACAAGTTTTATTAACTGAGATTAAAGAATCTAATGACGAAAATATAGAAACAAAAAAACTAAAAGAAACAAAACTCATTTTAAAAAAAATTCCAAAAAATTCCAAAGTTTATTATTTATCTTTGCACGGTAAAAAAATGGATAGTTTGGATTTTTCTAATTTTTTAAATGAAGATAATATTACTTTTGTAATTGGTGGTAGTAATGGCCTTGATGAAACATATTTTAACAACAAAATAAGTTTTTCAGATATGACCTTTCCTCACCAACTTTTTAGAGTTATGTTAGTTGAACAAATATATCGAGGTTTTAGTATTAAAAATAATATTAAATATCATAAATAAACATTAATATTAATTTCCTAATAATATAATATTAAGAAGTTTTATTAATTTAAGGAATAAAAAATATGGAAAGAAAATTGAGTGAACAAGAAGAAATTAGAAGAGCAAAAATAGTTTCTTTAAAAGAAAAAAATATTAATCCTTTTGCTTTAGCAATTAAACCTACCACTTCAGCAGAAGAAATCAAAAATAAATATGATTCTTTAACTCGTGAAGAATTAGAGAAAAAAAACATTTCTGTTATTTTAAATGGTAGAGTAATAACACAAAGAGGTCCTTTTTTAGTTATTCTAGACAAAAATGATAATATCCAACTTTATGTTGATAAAAAAACATTAGATGATAAATCATTAGAAATTTTAAAACAATTAGACCTAGGGGATATTGTTAGTGCTAATGGTGTTATTTCTAAAACACATACTAATGCTTTAATGATAAAAGTAGATAAGTTAAACTTATTAACAAAATCTTTAATTCCTCTACCTGATAAATATCATGGGTTAGTAGATCGTGAAGAAAGATATCGTCATCGTTATGTTGACACCATAGTTAATGAAAATGTTAAAAAGACATTTATTTTAAGAACAAAAATTATTAAAGGAATTAGAGACTATTTTGATAATCTTGATTATTTAGAAGTAGATACCCCTGTACTTCAACCAATTTTAGGAGGAGCAGCTGCTAAACCTTTTATTACTTACTACAATGCATTAGGGCAAAATTTTTATTTAAGAGTAGCAACAGAATTACCTCTTAAAAAATTATTAGTAGGTGGTTTTGAAAGAGTATATGAAATAGGTAGAATTTTTCGAAATGAAGGTGTAGATACAACTCACAATCCAGAATTCACTTCTATAGAGTTTTACGAAGCTTATTCTGATTTATGAGGAATGATGGATAGAACAGAAAAACTATTTGAATATCTAACTAAAAAATTAAATATTAATAAAGTTAAATTTAATGGTTATGAAATTAATTTTAAATATCCATTTGCAAAACTTAATATTATAGATGCTCTTAACGAAAAATTAAATATTAATTTAAGAAAAATGTCAGATGAAGAAGCATTACAACTAGCAAAAAAACATGGTATTAAATGCGAAAAATATTTTAAATTAGGTCATGTAATTAATGAATTATTTGAAAAATATATTGAAGAAACCTTAATCCAACCAACATTTGTTTATGGACATCCTATTGAAATTAGTCCTTTAGCTTATAAAGACCCCAATGACTCTAGATTTACCTTGAGAGCAGAACTTTTTATTGGTACAAAAGAATTTGCAAATATGTTTACTGAACTTTCAGATCCTATTGACCAACTTGAACGTTTTGAAAATCAATTAAATGAACGTGAAAGTGGTAATGAAGAAGCAAACGAAATTGATTGAGATTTTGTTAATGCATTAGAATATGGTATGCCTCCAGCTGGCGGTTGTGGTATAGGAATTGATAGATTAATAATGTTACTTACAGAAAATGATTCTATTAGAGAAATTTTATTATTCCCACAATTAAAAGATTTAAAAAATAATAATCAATAATAAAATTTGAGCAACATAAGTTGCTTTTATTTTGTATTTTTTTATATAATAAAAATACAAAAACAATCAATTTATCAATTTTTTCATTTTTTAAATAATCATTTTTTCTTTCATTTTTGCTATTTTAATCTTATATAAAGCAATAAAAATTGTCAAAATATCAAAAAATAGCGCTATAAATAGCGTTTTTTTTTTTTTTTTCTCTAAAATGTCTTTCTACGCAAGGAGTTATTTAATAATGAATACATCAAAGAAAAAGAAAACTACTATTATTTTAGGAACTGCAATTGGAGTTTTAGCAACTTCAGCTATTATTGCCGGAATTGTTTATAGTAGAGCAACAAAGAAAAATGGTGAATATAATCCTAACAATATTTTAGATATTGGTGTTTCTGAACAAGATATTATTGATCAAAAACCAAGTAGTTGGGATAACAAAAATAAAGAAAGATTTGAAAAACTTAGACTTTATTTACAAAAATTAACCGAAGCTTTAGATAAATTAACGGAAAACGCTAAGAAAAACTTAAGCATTGAAGATTATAAAAAGACAATTGAAGATTTAGAAACTAATCTAAACCGAGCTGCTTCAGTAGAAAAAATCGTTAATGACAGCATTAAGAATTTAGAAAAATGACCAGAAAAACAAAAAGCATTAAAAGAAGATAAATCTAAATTGGATAAATCAGTTGATGAAGCCAAAAAAGCTTTAGCGCTAGCTAAAGTTAAGTTACAAAGATTGCTTAGTGATAAAGATAAACTAAAAAACAAAATTAAAGAAATTATTGAACAAATTAATGAAACAGTTGAAGAATCATCTAAAGCAAACATTACTTCAGAAATCGATCGTTTTATTAAAAAATTAACTGATTTAAGTAATATTGCTAAAGGCTTAAAAAATGATGCTACAAAAGCAGATTTGACTGAAGAAGCCAATAATTTAGCTGAAGCAATCATTAAAGCAGAAAATGAAATTAAGAGACTAAAAGAACTTAAAGCTAAATTAACTGATGAAGAGCAAAAGAAAAATCTTGAAGAATATGCTAAACGATTTGAAGAAAAAGTAAATAAAGCAATCGACAAAACTAATAAAACTACTGAACTTGAAGCTTTAAAAGAAGCAATAAAAGATCTTGAAGAACTTAAAAAAGAAGGTGAAGCTGCTAAGAAACTAGCAGAATCTTTAGGCTTACCAGAAGTAGCTAAGAAAATTGATAAAAATATTAAGAAATTAGATAAAGCTATAGCTGATGCTAATAAAAAAGTTGCAGAAAAAGAACTTGAAATTGCTAAATTGAAAGAAGAAGCTAAACAACTATTAGAAGCCTTAACTAAAGCAATAGAAGAAGCCCAAAAAGCTAACACTTTAGAAGAATTAAATAATGCTATTACTAATTTAGAAACCAAAATTAAAGAAGCTAATGACTTAATTGAAAAACTAGAAAAAGCTTCATTAACTAAAGAAAGTGATGAACTTAAACTAAAAGTAGCCGAAGCTAAAAGAATCTTAGAAGAAACTAAAGCTAGAAAACAAGCTGAAGAAAATCGAGTTAATTTATTAAAAGAAAAAATTAATAAACAAGTAGAAGCTTTAAAAGAAAATACTAAAAAAGTAAAAGATGCATTAAAAATAGAACCTTTAGAAAAAACTCTTGAAGCTTTAGCTAAAGAAATTGAAAAATCTAAAACATTATTAAATGAAGCCAAAAATGATAAATCAAAAACTAGTCTTACAAATGAAATTAAAACTTTAGAAGAAGAACTTGCTAAAGCAAAAGCAGAACAACAAGCTTCACAAAAAAGATTAGAAGATCTTAGAAAAGCTCATTCAGAGCTTGAAGCGAAAGTAAATGAAGCTTTACAAAAAGCTGACAATGCTCTTAGTGAAGCCAAAACTAATGAAAATAGTGATGATGTAGCAAAATTAACTGATATTTTAGCAAAATTAACTGACTCAAAAAATGAGTTAGATAAAGTTCAAACTGAAGCAACTAATAAAAATGAAACTGAACTTGCTAAAAAATGTCAAGATAAAAAATCAGAAGTTGATTCTTGAATTACTAAAATTACAAATCAAAAAGCAAAAGCTGAACAAAAAGCTAAAGAAATAGAAGAAAATAAAGAAAAAATTACTAAACAAATTGATGAATTAACTAAAAAAGAAAAAGCTTTAGAAGAAGCATTAAAAAGTGATGATAAAGCTAAAATCAATAAAGCCATTAGTGAACTTGAAAGCGAGATTACTAAAGCTAATGACTTACATAATTTAACTAAAGATGAACCTAAATTAAAAACTGAATCTGAAAATTTAAAAAATAAAATTATTGAAGCAAAAACTAAAGTAGATGACGCTAAAAATAAACTAGCTGAAATTGAAAATAAAGAAAACGAAGCCAAAAAAGCCGCTAATCAAGCTAAACAAGAACTTAATGAAGCCTTAAAAGAAGTTGAAGAAGCTAAGAAAACTGAAGATTTAGATAAGCTAAATAAAGCTAAAGAAAAATTAGATAAAGCAATTACTAAAGCTGAAGAAGCTAAAAAATTAGCAGATGAAGCTAAATTGCTAGAAGTATCTAAAGAATTAGAAAATTTAATTAAGAAAGCCAAAGAAGAGCAAAAAGAATTAAGCAAAAAAATTGCTGAAGTTGAAACCAAAAATCTTGAAGCAATCAAGAAGAAAATTACTGATGCAAACTAATAAATTAGAAACTGAAATTCAAAAAGCAACTACTGCTTTAGGTTTTGAACATAATTTAGAAAAAATTCAACAATCATTAAGTAGCATTACTGATGAAATTACTATTGCTACAAAAGTAAAAAATGATACTGAAGCAAATCAAAGTAAATATCAAGCCGAATTTAATAATCTTAAAGCTAAACTAACTGAAGCAAACACTAAAAAAGCATCATTAGAAGAACGTAAAACTAACATTGAAAATGAAAGAAAAGTAGCTCAAGAAAATTACGATGAAGCAGAACGTTTAGCTAATGAAGCTATTAAAAAATATGATGATCATCACAATACTATTACTGAAGTTCAAAGTGCTATTAATGATTTAAAAGCAGCTTTAAATAAAGCTGAAGCAAGTGAAACTGAAGCAACTAATATTGAATATAATGAACTAAAACAAAAAGCGACTGAATTAAAAACTAAAATTAATGAAAAACTAGTTGAAGCTAACCAAAAATTAGCAGCTTTAAAGAGTGCAGAAGAAAAAGAAAATCAAAGAATATCAGCTTTAAAACAAGAATTAAAAACTGCAACTAAAAATTTAGAAGATACTTTAAAAGATTATCAAAAGCAAACTTTAATTGATAAAAAACAAGAATCACTAGATAAAGTTAAAGCACAACTTGATTTAGCAAATACCTTAGACAAAAAAATTACTGATAATAATGACCAAACTAAAACTGACCCTGAATATACAGAATTTAAGCAAAAATTAGATTCTGTTACTTCAACATATGAAACTGAAAAAACTAATTTAGCTAAAGCAAAACAAGAAATTGAAAATAAAGTTAAAAATTTAGAAACAGAAACTAATGATGCTCTTAAAAAAGCCAATGATGCTATTACTTCTAATAAAGAAGTTGATTTACAAAGTGCTTTAGATAAATTAAAAGAAATTAAAAATAAAGCAACTGCATTAAAAAATGAAATTTCACCAAAAGGTTATCAAATAGAAACTAATAAAGTAATTAAATTTGAAGAAGATTTATCAAGCAAGATTACTGAAGTAGACAATAAATTAAATGCTGAAAAGAATCGTATTAAAGCAGTAGCCAAAGCACTAGATCAAGCGCAAACATCCTTAGATCAAGCAATAAAAAATGTTACTGATAATAAAGATAATGTTACCAAGCTAACTGAAGCATTGACCACTTTACAAGCAACCATAACAACTACTGAAGGCATTGTAAATCAATATGATAAACCTGAAAATAATAGTGTTTCTTCATTAAAAGAAAAATTAAATAAATTAAAAGAAACATTAAAAACTGCAAAACAAACTAAAAAAGATTTAGAAAAACAAAATAAAGAAAAAACTGAGAAAATCGATAAACAAGTGGATGATGCTAAGAAAAAAGCCGATGAAGCTATTAAAAAAGCCGATGATGCCTTAAAACAAGATCCACCTAAAAAAGATGATTTAGATAAAGCTAAAAAAGATCTAGAGGACGCTAAAAAAGATTTAAATGACGCCAAAAAAGAAGCTGATAAAAATCATTATGATGGAAAATCTAAAGAAGCTGAAGAAAAATCTAAAGAAGTAGATAAAAAATTAAAAGAAATTACTGATAAATTAGCAGACGAACAAGAAAAAGAAACCAAAAGAATTGCCAAAGTTAAAAAAGCACTTGAAGATACTATAAATTCATTAAAACAAATAAATAACGATGTTAAAACATTAACTGGAGTTGATGAATTAAATGAAAACCTTCCTAAACTTCAAACTGAAATTACTAAAGCAAGAGATCAAGTTTATAACATTCATAATGTAGAAATTAATAAGAAAATTCCTGAATTAAAAACTTTATTAGAATTTTTAGACAAATTAATTAAAGATTCAGAACAAACTAATTCAACAAAAAGCCAAGAATTAACTACAAAAACTAATGCAACTAATAATAAAGTTAGAGAAGCTAAAGAAGCAGTTACAAAAGCAATAGAAGAAGCCAAAAAAGCTCCTGACAATGATGTTGATAAATTATCTGAAGCAGTTGAAACTTTAAATGAAGCTAAAACTAAGGCAGAAGAAGCAAAAAATTTAGCTACAACTAATAAATATCAAGAAAAAGTTACTGAAGCACAAGGCTTAATTACCGAAGTTGAAAAACAACTTAAAGAAACCCAAGCAAAATTGAATGCTGCAAAACAAGATCAAGCAGCTAAAATTAAAAAATTAGTTGAAGATATTCAAGCAGAAATTACAAAGGTAGAAACAGCTGAAACTGAAGCAAATAATGCTAAAGATAATATTGATGAATCAGATATAAAATTACCTTTATTAAATCAAGCAATTACTAATGCTAATGCTAAACATTCAGAATTCCAAGGGAACCCTTTGGCTTCTAAAGAAGAAGTAAAAACAAAATTAGCTGCTTTAAAACAAGCAAGTGATAAAGCTAAAGGCACATGAACTTCATTAACTGCTACTCAAAACACTAATAAACAATTAGTAGAAAAGGCAGTTAACGATATTAAAAACTTAGTAACTCTTGTTGAATCTAAAGCAAATAATGCTATTTCATCTAAGAAAATTTCTGATTTAGAAGATGTTCTTAAAGATTTAGTTAAAGCAATAGATGAAACTAAAAAAGCGAAAACTCTAACTGAACAAAAGCATTATTCATCTAAAACAAATGAAGCTAATGGCTTATTAACTAAACTTAACGAATTAAAACAAGATACCCAAAATGCCTTAGATGAAGCTAAACGTACTGAAGAAGAAAGAATTAATAAAATAAAACAAGAAGTTACAGAAATGATAACTAAACTTGATAATGCTATTAATGAAGTTAAAAAAGAACATGCAACTTCGTCTTCATTAGGTGATGACATTGATAAATTAGAAAAATTAATTGAAGAAGCCAAAAAATTACAACCAAAAACTGAAAGTAGTTCAAAGCTCGCTACTGAAAAAGAACAACTTACCAAAAAACTTGCTGAAGCTAATATAGCATTAGAAGAAGCTAACAAAGAAAAAGCTCGTTTAGCAGCATTAGAAGCAGCTAAACAAGCAGCCAAAAATAAAATTAATAATGAATTTACTGATTTAACAAATGAACAAAAAACTAATGCAATTAATGAAGTTGACGTTGCTAAAACAAAAGAAGAAGTAGAACAAGTTGTTCAAAAATATCAAGAAATAAATACCAAAAATAGAAAGGAAAAAATAGAACAACTAAAGGCAAAAATTAACAAATTAACAAACGACCTTAATGAAGCTAGCAATAAAATTAATTCAGCAAATGATACTCCTTCATTAGAAAGCGCAATTAATAATTTAGAAACAAAATTGCAAATTGCTAATAATTTTATTAATGAAAAGAATAATGAAAAATACCCAGAAATTAATTCTGAGCATAATGCTTTGAAAAAATTAATTTCTGACTTAAAAACAAAATTACAAGCGGCAAAAGATAAGTTATCAACTGGTAAGCAAAAATTAGAAGATGATTTAAATGCAGCTAAAAACAAACTTGCAGATGCCATTAAAAAAGCTAATGAAGCCGGCGATGATAAAACAAAATTAAATGAAGCAAAAACTTTATTAGAAGAAGCTAAAACCGACCTTGAAAAAGTAAAAACTGAAGCAGAAAATAAAAATTATCAAAAAGTTATTACTGAAGCAACAAAAGAAATAACAAAAGCAAATAATAAAATTAGTGAAATTGAAAACAAATTAGCGAAAATTGCCGAACAAGAAAGAATTAAAAAGATTTATGAAGATGCTAAAGCACAAATAGAGGCATTGCAATACATAAACTATACTGATAAATATAATTTCTTAAGGGATCTTGAAAATAATAAAACTAATGAAACAAAAATTAACGAAATTTTAGTTAATGCAAAACAAAGAGATCGGCAATATAAAAATGCTAAGGAAGAAAATCAAAAATTATCTAAAGAAATAGAAGAATTCAAAAAAAATATAGAAAATAATAATGACTACTATCAAATTAGGAATGACTTAGAAAATATTTTATATAGTAATAAAATAAGTTTATCTGATAGTTGAACTGATATAGAACAAATATTAGAAAAAAACAAAAATTTGAATAAAGGACTTGTAGATGCTAAAAAAGCATTAAACAAAATTAAAGATGATTTAATTGAAGAAGCTAAGAAAAATGCAGAAGAAACAATATGAGAAGTATTAGATTCTTATAAAACATATCTTCCTTCGCAATATCCGTATTTGAAGGAAATTGGAGGATATTACACTCGCTCTTATAAATGATGAGAAGAAAAAAATTATGATGTATCTGTTCTAACTAATGTAAATGATCAAACAGGTAAAATTTTTGCTAGATTTACATATACATCAAAAAAAGATAGTTCTATCAAAGTGTATAAAGATTTTATTTTTGATGGTTTTAAAAAGTATGAATCTCCTTATCTAACTAATTATGAACTGAATAGCATTGATTTTAAATCTACGAAAGAATTTTGAGATGTATTATCAAATTCAGAAGATTTATTAAAAGCTTTAAATAATTATGGTTTTACAAGATTTAATGAAGATTTATTAGATGAAAAATTATTTTTTGATGGTGGAAGTTATAATAAAGATGGAGATATTGAATTAAAATATAAAGTTAAAAGATCAGTACCTACAGCAAATTCATATGGAGATAATA